>JAQBDO010000075.1:0-11917 GCA_032124375.1 Gammaproteobacteria bacterium | reverse complement strand
GGCATCCGGATCCTGCTTCACCAGATACAGCGCTGCCAGTGTCAGCGCAGGCGCCGTGTTTCGTCCTTCAGGTTCGAGGATAATCGTGGCCGGTTTTTTACCGAGCTGTGCGACCTGTTCCGCCACCAGAAACCGGTGTTCCTCGTTGCAGACATACACTGCATCACCCAGACCCTCGAAGTCATCAAGGCGGTTGGCCGTTTCCTGCAACAGTGTTTTTTCCGAGATCAGGGGTAACAGCGGCTTGGGGTAATGTTCCCGCGACAGTGGCCACAGGCGTGAGCCCGAGCCACCTGACAATATAACCGGATAGAGTGTCATGTAAGATTATTCCTGATAGTCGTCGGCTGATAATAATGAGTAGTGCTCTGAATCCCTATAATAATCGACTATCTGCCCGGAATATTAAATGATTACCATGCGGGGAACCCCGGTTACTGAAAGTGGCCAGGGACCTGATCCCGGAACAACAGCATGCTATGTATATTATTGTTCTATATGTGTTTCTATATTTTTCACTAACAGCAGTAGCTGTGAAATGCAGGGTAGACTCCCGGAAACTGACCTGCATCAAACCGGATACACACACCCGGTTTGATGCAGCGCTGCCTTTATTGCTTAACCGGCGCGGCAACCATCAGGTTATGCCGGTTCTTGTCGATTGTCGCCTCACCAATCCCCTTCACACTTGAAAGATCATCGACGCTGTTAAACGGTCCATGCGCATCACGGTATGCAACGATTGTTGCCGCCTTGCTCTCCCCAACGCCGCTAATCGCACCCGCGAGCTCACTTGCACTCGCCGTGTTGATATCAACCGGCTCGGCACAAACCTGCATTGATAGCAGCATTGCCAACGATAAAACCAACTTCTTGCAATAAGTCATATCTGTCTCCTGTCATTTGATTACTTGCCTGTACAATTCCAATTTGGATTGGACGGGTTTTGTAGAACCGCACAACCACAACAGGGAAAATGCCAGAATGACAAGCTAGTTCAAAGCAGACAGTTCTGAATTTATTGTCCGTAAAACACTGACAGGGTCGTCAGCCTGGGTAACCGGCCGCCCTATTACGAGATAACTCGAACCTGCATTGATCGCATCAGCGGGCGTCATTACACGGCGCTGGTCATCCGCCTGGCTGCCTGCCGGACGAATACCGGGCGTAATTAATCTGAAATCCGGGCCAAGCCGGTCCCTGAGGATGCCGGTCTCGCGTGAAGAACAAACCACACCATCAAGACCACTCTGATGCGCAAGCGTGGCGAGCCGCAACACGTTGTCTTCCGGTGTCCCGGACAAACCAACAGCGGCCAGATCCTGCACATCCATACTGGTCAGTATCGTTACAGCAATCAGTAACGGTGTATGTTTTGCGCGCTCTATACCCTCTCGGGCGGCCAGCAGCATTCGTTCCCCACCCAGCGCATGTACGTTTACCATCCACACGCCAAGGTCAGCCGCTGCATGGCAGGCACTGGCAACAGTATTGGGAATATCGTGAAATTTGAGGTCCAGGAAAACATCAAAACCACGGCTGGCAAGCTCTTCAACCAACTGTGGCCCGGCGCGGGTAAACAACTCTTTGCCTACTTTAAGACGACACAAATCAGGTGACAGGCCAGCAACCAGTTGCAGGGCAGATGCCGCATCCGGATAGTCCAGCGCCACAATAACCCGCGCTCCGTTTATGTCATCCCCTGTCATTTTTTATCCTGATTCGAAAAGGTCATTGCCTATTCACCTTCCACACCGTGTATAGGCTTCACGGTGTTCCACTGTTTGCATCCGGGACACTGCCAATGCAGGGTCTTGCCACTGAAGCCACAAGCATGGCATTTATAAACCGGCTTGTTCTCCAGCAACTGGTCCGTTATGTTTTTTAGTATCAACAGATTTGCATGTGCCGTGCCTTCGGCCCTGGACAAACTCAAATCGATTAACCGTGAAAGACCGCGCACCGACGGACGCTTGCCGAGTTCACCGCTAATAAACTCGGCAGCCTGCTCATTACCCTCCTGATGACTCATTATTTCTGCCAGCGCAAGCACCGGGGAGATACCGGCGTAGCGGGTAATTAACCGCTGCAGATAACCGATCATGGAATCAACCGTACCCAAATGCCTATGGCAGGTCTGCATGTCATCCAGAATTTCAGGTAGCAACTCGACGTCGCGTTCTGCCACCTGCTCGTAGGCTTCCAGCGCAACCTGGTACTCGCCTTTCTGCAGGGCAATATTTCCCCTGATCAAGCGGGCGCGGGCACAATGCGGATTGTATTTACTGGCATCCTTGAGGAACCGGCAGGCTGCTTCAATATCCTCTCGTGCACGTGCATTCTCGGCCAGTTCGCAATAGAACTGCGCAATCACCGAGCGGGCCGGCTGATCGCCAACAAACCCCATTTGACCGGCAATGATAATCGCATTCTCCCAGTCCTTCTCCTGCTGGTAAATATCCAGCAACAGTGGCAATGCACTCGACAAATGAACATTGTTATCGATGAGTTCCTTGAACAGCCCCTCGGCACGATCAAACAACCCGGCTTTCATGAAATCCTGACCCAGCTCAAGTACCGCATCGGTGCGCTGTTCGTTGCTTAACGAGGAACGCGCGATCAGGTTCTGGTGAATACGAATGGCGCTGTCAACCTCGCCACGTTTTCTGAAAAGATTGCCCAACGCCATGTGCGTCTCAACCGTGTCGCTGTTGACTTCCAGCATACGGATGAAGACATCGATAGCCATGTCTTGTTGTTCGCTGAGGAGGTAATTAAGGCCCTTGATGTACTCGGAGCCCAGAATGGAGTCGGCGCAGCTACCGGCCCGGCCCTTGCTGCGACTGGCAGCGAACCAGCCAAAAGCGGCCGCAACAGGCAACATAAACCAGAATAGATCCTGCATTACAGTAATTTCCCGGAGGTAAAAAGGAGGGAAAGACGCAGACAGCTACCCGGTGCCTGTCGGCACCGGTCAACCATTCACAGCAGCACACCCGCCTTTGCAACCAGCGGGCATCCAGCACCATCGCAGCCGGATTCAGCAGCGGCTAGAAAAGTTCCTTTTCCCTCGCAAGACCGGCATTGACACGCTCTCTAAGCTCCTTACCCGGCTTGAAATGCGGCACATGCTTCGCTGCCAGCGCCACAGATTCTCCGGTTTTCGGATTTCGACCAATACGCGGCGGACGGTAATGCAGAGAGAAGCTGCCAAACCCGCGTATTTCGATACGTTGCCCGCTTGACAGCGCCCAACTCATTTGCTCAAGCAGGCTTTTCACAGCCAACTCGATATCTTTGTGGTTAAGATGGCCGTTTTTAGCCGCAAGTATCTCGATCAATTCAGATTTTGTCATCTATTCTCACCAAGCCGGATTGGATTGTCCGCTCCAGTAAATCCAACGAAATGCCATTGCCCCCTAAGGCGACTGACTAACCCTCGTCTCCATTCATGTGCTGCTTGAGCACATCCCCAAGATTTGTTGTTGCTTCTGAAGAACCTGAACCGTAATCCTGCATCATGCTCTTCTCTTCATCGGAGTCCTTGGCCTTGACGGACAGCATAATGGCCCTGCTCTTGCGATCGACACCCATGAATTTGGCTTCAACTTCTTCGCCAACAGTCAGGATAGTACGCGCATCCTCAATCCGGTCGCGCGACAGTTCCGATGCACGCAAGGTGCCTTCAACACCGTCTCCCAGATCAATAATTGCCGCCTTGGCATCCACTTCCTTGACGATGCCCGTGACGAAACTACCCTTGGCATTTTCAGCAACAAAGTTGGAGAAAGGATCTTTCTCCAGCTGCTTGACGCCCAGCGAGATACGTTCACGCTCGGGATCAACAGACAACACAACAGCTTCAATTTCGTCACCCTTGGTAAAGGCCCGCACGGCTTCTTCGCCAGGCTCATGCCAGGATATATCAGACAAATGTACCAGCCCATCGATGTCGCCATCCAGTCCGATGAAAATACCAAAGTCCGTGATCGACTTGATGGTGCCCTTGACAAGGTCGCCCTTGTTACGGGTGGCGCCAAACTCATCCCAGGGATTCGGGAAACACTGCTTGATACCCAGAGAGATGCGACGACGCTCTTCATCTATATCCAGCACGGTTACTTCAACTTCCTGGCCAATATGAACGACCTTGGCAGGGTTGATGTTCTTGTTGGTCCAGTCCATTTCGGAGACATGCACCAGGCCTTCAACACCCTCTTCGATTTCAACAAAGCAACCGTAGTCGGCAATGTTTGTAATCTTGCCGAACAGACGTGAACTGGCCGGGTAACGGCGTGCCAGATCGGCCCACGGATCCTGACCCAGTTGCTTCATGCCGAGGGAAACGCGATTACGTTCCCGATCAAACTTGAGCACCTTGACGTCAATCTCGTCGCCGACATTAACAATCTCGGAAGGATGCTTGACACGCTTCCACGCCATGTCGGTAATATGCAGCAGACCATCGATGCCGCCGAGATCAACAAACACACCATAATCGGTAAGGTTCTTGACGATACCCTTGACAGTAATACCTTCCTGCAAATTTTCCAGAAGCGCTTCGCGCTCCGCACTGAACTCTGTTTCTACCACGGCACGTCGTGACACCACGACGTTGTTACGACGCTGATCAAGCTTGATGACCTTGAATTCAAGTTCCTTGCCTTCAAGGAAAGTCGAATCACGGACCGGACGCACATCCACCAGAGAACCGGGAAGGAATGCACGGATATCTTCAATATCAACGGTAAAACCGCCTTTAACCTTGCCGCTAATGATGCCCTTAACAATGTCTTCGTTTTCAAACGCCTTCTCAAGACGGCGCCAGACTTCATCACGTTTTGCTTTTTCGCGGGACAGCTTTGTTTCACCAAAACCATCTTCAATGGCTTCCAGAGAAACTTCTACTTCATCGCCAATCTCAACTTCAAGTTCACCTGTGGCACTTCGAAATTCCTCAATCGGAATGATACCTTCAGACTTGAGTCCGGCATTAACAATCACACTATCTGATTGAATAGCAACAACTGTCCCGGTTATTACAGCGCCTCTTTGTAAATTCTGTGTAGAGAGGCTTTCCTCAAACATTTCAGCAAAACTTTGGGTCATTAGAAACACATCCTACGGAGCTGTATGTACAGTCCATTTTCAATAGCCACCGAATCTGACGACGCGGCGGGTCAGGTTAAAAAAAAGCCCAGGGCAACAACCCGGACCAAGCGGAAAAAATATTATACGTGTATCTGCTTAATTGTATAGGGGTTTTTTACAACACTTTATGGACGGCCTGCAGCACCTGCGCCAGCGTGCGGGCCTCATCCTGGTCACTGTTATCCAGTATCAGGGCATCCCCTGCCGGCAACAAGGGTGATGCCTTGCGCGAGGAATCACGCTGATCCCGTGCCTCAACCTCCCGCACCAGCTCGTCCAGATCCACATCTATTCCTTTATTTTTCAATTGGTTATATCTTCTCTCTGCGCGAACTTCAGGTCGAGCCGTGAGGAACAGTTTGAGCGTCGCATCAGGAAAGATGACTGTGCCCATGTCTCTCCCATCCGCAACCAGGCCCGGCAGCTGACGGTAGTGGCGTTGCCAGGCCAGCAACGCCTGCCGCACAGCCGGCAAAGCTGCTGTTTTAGAAGCCGCTTCGGCACATTTTTCGGTACGCAACGCCTGGCCGACGTCGACACCCGCCAACATGATGGCCGGACGATCCGTTGTGGGTAACTGATAACTCTCGCTCAAGCCGGCTGCCAGTTGCACCAGCGCCGACTCATCGTCGAGGGGCACTGCCTGTTGCAGTGCGGCATAGGCCAACAATCGATACAAGGCACCACTGTCCAAATGGTGCCAGCCAAGTTTATCGGCCAGATACTGACTGATAGTGCCTTTACCCGAGCCACTGGGACCATCGATGGTAATCACCGGGACTGCGGAACCGGAATGATTTCTGGAGGAAGGCATCGCCTGTTAACCCGTACGGATGGCGAGTCCCACCCTGCCCGCCTGTGAAACGAATCCGGGGAAAGAGGTATTCACATTGGCACAGTCATTGATTTCAATCGTAGCGCTTGCCCGTAACGCCGCCATGGAAAAGGCCATCGCAATACGGTGATCTCCATGACTGTCGACACATCCACCACTGATGGGACCACCTTCGATAATCATGCCATCCGGTGTCGGCTCTGCATTAACGCCGAGTGTCTTCAGGCCATCGGCCATGACCTGGATGCGGTCACTTTCCTTGACGCGTAATTCTTCAGCACCCGTCAGTATCGTTCGTCCCTGTGCACAGGCTGCAGCAACAAAGAGCACCGGGAATTCATCAATGGCGAGCGGCACAAATTCGGGCGGAATCTCGATACCTTGCAACTGCGCAGACCGCACACGCAAATCTGCAACGGCTTCGCCACCCACATCACGTTCGTTCATAACAGTAATATCCGCACCCATGCGTTGCAGGATATCAATGCTACCGGTGCGCGTCGGGTTCATACCAACATGCTCAAGCAGCAGCTCGGAATCCGGCGCGATACTGGCAGCCACCAGAAAAAAGGCAGCGGATGAAATATCAGCCGGTATGTCGATAGCAATACCGTGCAATACACCACCACCATCAAGACAGACGCGGCTGCCTTCACGCCGCACGGCATATCCCATGCCGGCAAGCATGCGTTCGGTATGATCGCGTGTCGGCGCCGGCTCGGACACACAGGTGGTACCGCTGGCATACAAACCAGCCAGCAGCAGACTGGATTTAACCTGTGCACTGGCAACCGGCATGTTGTAATCAATACCGGCAAGACTGGCACCACCCTGTATCCGCAAGGGTGCGGTACCGGTTGCAGTGGTAACGATAGTAGCGCCCATTGCCGTTAACGGCTCAACCACCCGCTGCATCGGACGTCCGGAGAGCGAAACATCCCCGGTCAACGTGGTATCAAAGGCCTGCCCCGCCAGCAGACCTGACATCAAACGCATGGAGGTTCCTGAGTTACCAAGGTACAAGGTATCAGCCGGTGCCTTCAGGCCCTGCAAGCCAACCCCCTGTATGCACACATTACCCGCATCCGGCCCTTCGATGTGCACACCCATGGCGCGAAAGGCCGACAGGGTTGCCAGGCTGTCTTCACCTTCGAGAAAGCCAGCCACCCCGGTTTCACCTTCAGCCAGTGATCCCAGCATGATGGAACGATGCGAAATCGACTTGTCGCCGGGCACGCGCAACTGCCCGTTTAACGAACCACCCGGACGCACTATAAAACGCAAATTCTCACTCTCAGCCATGACAACTTTCCCGATCAATACGGCGGTTCACCCGCAACATGCTATTTTTCAACATAACGGTCACGCGCAGCCTTGGCCGAGGTAAACAACTCCAGCAGCTGCTGGCCATCACGCTTCTGTATCGCGATGGTCAATCCCTGCAAAGCAGCTACGAAATGTTCGATCATCAACTGGATGGCATCACCATTGGCCAGACAAATATCACGCCACATGACCGGGTCACTGGATGCAATCCGCGTAAAATCCCGAAAGCCCCCTGCGGCATAATCGAACACCTCGCCATCATCACCCAGCCGGGCGAGAGTCTCCACCAGCGTATAGGCCAGCACATGCGGCAGATGGCTGGTTGCAGCCAGCACCGCATCATGGTGCACCGGGTCCATTATGACGACATGCGCGCCGGCGGCTTCCCACATATCCCGCACCCGGTCGATTGCATGGCTATCGGTTTCCGGCAACGGGGTTAGAATGACGCGTCGTTCCTTGTAGAGACCGGCAAAAGAAGCCTCGACACCACTCTGTTCGGTACCGGCAATCGGATGGCCGGGAACAAAGGATGGCGGCAAACCATTAAAGGCCTGTGTGACCGCTTCAATAACGCCACCCTTGGCACTGCCGGCATCCGTCACGACAGCGCCTTCGGCAAGATGTCCCTTGATCGCACTGAACACGGTGGCCATGGCACCCAAAGGCACAGCGACAAGCACCATATCCGCACCGGCTACGGCCATGCCCAGATCTGTTTCATAACGGTCGATGACACCCAGGTCGACGGCTGTTTGCAAATGTTGCGGATTGCGGCCGGCACCGACCACTTGCCGGCAAAAACCCGCATCGCGTAACGCCCGGGCCAGTGAACCGCCAATCAAACCTACGCCAATCACACAGAGACGTTCAATCATGACAGCACCTGTTCCAGCGCCGCCAGCAGGCGAGCGTTTTCATCGGCACGCCCGACTGTCACGCGTAAATGATCAGGCATCGCGTAATTCGCGACCGGACGCACAATAATTCCCTTTTGCAGCAAGGCCCCGTAACGCTCCATCCCAAGTCCGGTCTCCACCGCCACAAAGTTTCCAGCTGACTCTATATACGGCAGACCGAGCTTGCGAAAACCCGACACCAGCTGCTCCATCCCGTCCCGGTTACGGCGGATGCATTGCTGCAAATGCTCGTCATCACCCAGGGCAGCAACGGCAGCAACTTGTGCAATGCTGTTCACATTGAAAGGTTGTCGTACCCGATTAAGCAGATCAGCAATGTCTGGATGGGACAGCGCATAACCCACCCGTAAACCGGCCAGCCCATATGCCTTGGAAAACGTCCGCGTCACAATCAGATTGGGAAATCGTGACAGCCAGCTGGAGGTATCCGGATACGAGGCCTTGTCGACGTACTCAAAATAGGCTTCGTCAACAACGACAATGACATGGGCAGGCAGGCTTGCAACAAAGGCTTCCAGCGCATCGCTTTCCAGCCAGGTTCCGGTTGGGTTATTGGGATTGGCAATAAAGACCAAACGGGTATCCGGCCCAACCAGCTCATTCATGGCTTCCAGGTCGTGCCCGTAGGCAGGGCCATTGCTACCATCATGTGCCGCTGCAATGCGCGCCTTCGCACCGATCGCCTGTACCACGATGGGATACACCGCAAAGGCATATTGGGAAAACACAGCCTCATGGTCCGCAGTCAGGAACACCCGGGCAATCAGGTCCAGCACGTCGTTGGATCCATTCCCCAGGGTAATGCAGGCCCGCTCAAGCTGGTGCTTGGCGGCCAGCTCCCCGGCCAATAACCAGGCATTACCTTCCGGGTAACGGGAAAGATCGTCTAACACGGCACTGGCGGCAGCGACTGCCATCGGACTGGGTCCAAACGGATTTTCATTGGAGGCCAGCTTGATAATATTGCTGATACCGTATTCCCGCTCCAGCTCAGCGACCGACTTGCCGGGCAGGTACGGCTGCAGCGCCTGCACCCCGGGCGCCGCCAGGTGAAGGAAGTTATTATTTAAAACTGACATGAAAGTGAATCATATAACCCTGGAAATATCTGCAATCAGGCACGCGGCAACAGACCTAGATAACCGCCTTGGGATAGGAACCCAGCACTTTTACTGTAAACGCCTTTTCTTTAAGCGCGGATAGTGCAGCGGCCACTGCGGCATCGTCACGATGACCGTCCACATCGATATAAAACACGTACTCCCACATCGCCTGTCGCGATGGACGAGACTCAATACGCGTCATGCTGATCTGGTGCTGGGCGATCGGCTGCAACAACTCGTACAGCGCCCCTGGCCGGTTGTTGACCGACACCAGCAACGATGTCTTGTCTTTGCCAGAGGGTGACACTGCCTGTGAGCCAATAACCAGGAAACGGGTGGTATTATCAGGCTGGTCTTCAATGTTTTCTGCGACCGCGACCAAACCATACAGCTCGGCAGCCGTAGCACCGGCGATCGCTGCCGCCGAGTCATCGGTACTGACCAAGCGCGCCGCTTCCGCATTACTGCCAACAGCAACATGTTCGGCATCCGGCAGATTGGCTTCAAGCCAGCCGCGACACTGTGCCAGCGCCTGCTGGTGAGCCAGCACACGGGTAACTTTCACATCAGGGTGTTTTACCAGCAGGTGGTGGTTAATACGCAAATCTACTTCACCACAAATACTAAGTGGCGAGCGCTGAAACAGATCCAGCGTATGACTAATGACGCCTTCGGTGGAATTTTCCACCGGCACCACACCGTAATCCGCAGCGCCTGCCTCTACTTCACGGAACACATCATCAATAGTGTCCAGCGCCAGTGTTTGCACGGAATGGCCGAATTGTTTCAGCGCAGCCGCCTGGGTGAAGGTCCCCTCCGGGCCAAGATAGGCAACATTCAGAGGTTTTTCCAGAGCCAGACATGCAGACATGATTTCCCTGAACAAGCGCACCATGGTTTCATCCGGCACCGGACCGGTATTGCGTTCACCGACGCGACGCAGGATAACGGCTTCTCTTTCCGGCCGGTAAAAATGGGTCTCTCCACCCTGAGCAAGTTTGACCTCGGCAACATCGCTGGCACATTTCGCCCGCGCATTGATCAGCGTCTGAATTTCTTCATCCAGCGCATCAATCCTGTTACGCAAGCCTTCCAGTTTTTCGTCAGCACTCATGGGGCATCAATTATACAAAGCAGAAAACAAAACATCAGCCGGGGGATACAAGCTCCCCCCGCCTACAATGCCCGGACATTGAGCACTCCCTTGATTCCCGCCAGATGTTCCAGACATTCGGCAGGCACCCTGGAATCCACATCAACCAGTGTGCAGGCCAGGTCATTGCGGGACTTGTTTAGCATATCCAGAATATTCAGTCCGGCAGCAGCCATACAGGTCGATATTTGGCCGAGCATATTCGGTATATTTTCATTGACGATAGACAGCCGATAGCCGCTATTGCGCGGCATATACATTTCCGGAAGATTGACTGAATTCCTGATAGTGCCGTTTTCCAGAAAATCCCGCACCTGCTCCGCAACCATCACGGCACAGTTTTCCTCGGCCTGCTGTGTCGATGCACCCAGATGCGGCAGCGCAATGACCCGCGGGTGATTCTTCAGCAGGTTGTTCGGGAAATCGCACACATAGGCATACAGCTTGCCTGCGTCCAGCGCGGCAACCACGGCCGCATCATCCACCACGCCCTTGCGGGAGAAATTCAGAACAATCGCATTATCCCTGATCAACTTCAGACGTTCTGCATTGATCAGGTTGCGGGTAGCATCAACCAGCGGCACGTGGAAAGTAACGTAATCCACTTTCGTCAGCAATTCATCAATACTCACCGCCTGACGCACATCGGATGACATCTCCCAGGCCCGTTTGACGGTAATCCCCGGGTCAAAACCGATTACATTCATACCCTGGGCAAGCGCACCATTCGCCACCTGCACACCAATAGCACCCAGTCCGACGACACCTAATGTCTTGCCCGGCAATTCAAAACCGACGAACTGCTTCTTGCCAGCCTCCACGGCCTTGGCAATAGCATCATCGTCGCCCTCGAGAGAACGTGAATAATCCCAGGCCTGACACAGATTTCGCGAGGCAATCAGCATCCCGGCTATCACCAGTTCCTTGACGGCATTGGCGTTCGCGCCGGGCGCATTAAATACCGGAATACCGGCCTGGCTCATGCGATCCACGGGGATATTATTGACACCGGAACCGGCGCGACCAATGGCCTTCACCGTTGCCGGCACTTCCATGTCATGCATCTTGAAAGAGCGCAACAGGATCGCATCGGGATGCTGTATCTCGGATGCTACTTCGTAGGATTCACGCGGAAAACAATCCAGCCCCAGCGGAGAAATATTATTCAACGTAAGAATTTTATACATTTAAACCCTTGTTATACGGTTACTCAGTAAAAATACACAGTTTCAGCTCGATGGCAATACGCAACACTACTACTCTTTACAAGCTGATAATAACGTATGCTGAAGCATATTAAGCTGAACACCAGATTTATTTAATAGCCACGGAAGCACACGGAATGACACGGAAAAAAGTATTTTAAGGTATTTATTCTTCCGTGTTTTTCCGTGTGCTTCCGTGGCAATCATATCCGTCTTTATCAGAT
>JAQBDO010000074.1:0-6011 GCA_032124375.1 Gammaproteobacteria bacterium | reverse complement strand
ACCATTGCGGGTACCGGCAAACCAGGTTTGTTTGTCCCGGATGGCTGTGACGCAGCTGTCAATGTGAGTCTGAATTCACCGTGTGATGTCGTATTTAAAGACGGCAAGCTGTACATTGCCATGTCGGGCCTGCATCAGATCTGGTGTCTCTCCCTGATCGCAAATACGATAAAAGTCATCTCTGGTAGTGGCAGGGACGGCCTGCTGGACGGCCCGGCTAGCGTGGCTGCTTTTTCGCAGCCTAGTGGCTTGACCCTGCTCTTTAACCGTTTGTATAGCGTCGATGCCGGTACATCTGCCGTGCGCGAAATCGATATTGAGACCGGCTCCGTGAGGACGATTGTCGGTGAAGGTCACTCCGCCTTTGGTGACATTGACGGAACGGGGAAGGCTGCCCGGTTGCAGTATCCACTGGATATCAGCGCAGATCAGATGCACAGAATGCTCTGGATAACAGACACATATAACAATAAGATCAAGAGGATAGGTGTTAATAGTGAATTCGTTTCGAGTGTGGTAGTGGACCGTCGCCTGGATGAGCCGGGCGGGCTGGCGTTTCATGACGATACCCTATACATTGCCAACACCAACGCACATGAAATCATCTGCCTAAACCCGAACAATGGCCACGCTGAAACACTGAATGTCTCGGAAGAATTCGTCGAAATTTAATCCTGATTGTAGAGATTGCCCCCGACTTGCCGGTTTTCTTGATCAGGTCGCCCTGAAACACCCCGATTATCATGCCCGCCCGGTAGCGCCGTTTGGCGATGAAAAGGCGCAGCTGCTGATAGTCGGGCTGGCGCCGGGGATGCACGGTGCCAATGCCACGGGACGCCCTTTTACCGGGGACCACGCCGGCATCCTGTTGTATCAAACCTTGTTTGATTACGGCTTCAGTAATCAGCCTGAGTCTGTTTCCCGGGACGACGCGTTGCAACTCTTCAATTGCCGTATCACCAATGCGGTCAAGTGTCTGCCTCCGCAGAACAAGCCACAGCTTGATGAAGTGAAAACGTGTAATCACTACCTGCGCGCCGAAATAGATGGTCTGCCGGCGCCGGCTGTTATCCTTGCGCTTGGCAAACTTGCACATGATGCAGTGTTGCGTGTGCTGGAGTTGCGTTTGTCAGCTTATCCGTTCGGACATGCCGCCGTGCATGCCGTTACGGACGATTTATATCTGATCGATTCCTATCACTGCAGTCGTTACAACACCCAGACAAAACGGCTGACGCCGAAAATGTTTGGCAATGTATTGCAGCTTGCCACGGAGGTGCTTGGTGGTAAGGATCACAAGCAGGGTGTTCGTGGTAGCGCTTGATGGCAACGCCTGTCGTTTCATTTGATTTCAGTGAATTCCTGAAAACATTGACGTCTCGCCCCGGCGTTTACAGGATGCTGGACAGTGAACAGACCGTTTTGTATGTGGGCAAGGCCGGTAACCTCAAGAAACGGGTGTCGAGCTATTTTCGCAAGACGGGGCTAAGCCCAAAAACACGGGCGCTGGTTGAACAGATTACCGATATCGGGGTAACGGTTACCCATACAGAAGCAGAAGCCCTGCTACTGGAAAGTAACCTGATCAAGCAATTGCGTCCGCGCTATAATGTGCTGCTGCGTGATGACAAGAGCTATCCGTATATTTATCTTTCTTCAGAACAGCAATTCCCGCGCGTCTGCCTGCATCGTGGTGCCCGCCGCAAGAAAGGGCGCTATTTCGGTCCGTTTCCGAGTGCAGGTTCCGTGCGAGACAGCCTGCATTTGTTACAGAGACTTTTCAGAGTGCGCCAGTGTGAAGACAGTTTCTTTGGTCATCGCAGTCGACCCTGCCTGCAATATCAGATCAAGCGCTGCACGGCGCCCTGTGTAGAGCTGATCAGTCAGGAGCGCTATGCAGAAGATGTGCGACGCACGATGCTGTTTCTCGAAGGTAAAAGCAGTCAGGTTATTGATGACCTGGTGTTGCAGATGGAAGCAGCCTCGATCCGGCAGGAGTATGAACAGGCCACGGTTTTTCGTGATCTGATTGCCAGTCTCCACAAGGTTCAGGAGAAACAGTACATCAGCAAGGATCGCGGTGATGTTGATATCCTTGCGTGTATGGCAGACAAGGGCAATGCCTGTGTGCAGGTGTTTTTTATCAGGGGCGGTCGTAACCTGGGTAATGCCGTCTTTTATCCGAAGGTTCCGCTGGAGTCGGATGCGCCGGTAGTACTGTCTGCCTTTATTCCGCAATATTATCTTGGCAAGGATGTGCCGGCAGAATTGTTGTTGAGTCATCGCCTTGATGACAGTGAGCTAATTGCGGAGATATTGACTGGCCATGCCGGCCATCGGGTTGAATTGTCTGCAAATGTACGTGGAGACCGGGCGCGATGGGTGAAAATGGCATTGAGTAATGCCGGGCTTTCGCTGAATTCGTATAACAATACGCGCAAGGGATATTCCGGGCGGATGCAGTCATTGTTGACTGTGCTGGAGCTGGATGAGATGCCGGAGCGGATCGAATGTTTTGATATTAGCCATACCAGTGGTGAGTCTACTGTTGCTTCATGTGTTGTCTTCGGAATGGAAGGGCCTTTGAAATCAGACTATCGGCGCTTTAATATCAGGGATATTCAGCCGGGTGATGATTACGGTGCCATGGAGCAGGCGCTGAAGCGCCGTTATACACGCCTGAAGAAGGGCGAGGGGAAATTGCCTGATTTGCTGCTGATTGACGGGGGCAAGGGGCAAATAACGGCCGCCTGCAAGGCGTTGGAAGAATTGCAGATCATCGATGTGCGTATAATAGGTGTTGCCAAGGGGCCCGGGCGAAAGCCGGGGCTGGAGACGCTGTATATCCACGGTGAAAAGGACGCACTGACGCTGCCGTCTGATTCGCCGGCATTGCATCTGATACAGCAGATCAGAGACGAAGCGCATCGTTTCGCCGTCACCGGACATCGACAGCGTCGTGCGAAGACCCGGCAAACCTCGCCGCTGGAGCAAATACCGGGCGTTGGTCCGAAGCGGCGTCAGCAATTGTTGCAACAACTGGGAGGCCTCAGGGAGGTTGCCAGGGCCGGTGTTGATGACCTGGCGCGGATAAAAGGTGTTAATCGCAGGCTGGCGCAGCAAATCTACGATGCGTTTCACGGGGACTAGGGTAAACTGTAAATGAAGTGGACGATTCCAAATATCCTGACTTTTCTGCGTATTATTTTAATACCAGTGCTGGTGGTTGTGTTTTATGTGCCAAGCCAGTGGTCCTATCAAATAAGCGCGGCCGTTTTTGGTCTGGCGGCGATTACTGACTGGCTGGATGGATATATTGCCCGTCGTTTGCAGCAAACCTCTGCCTTTGGGGCTTTTCTGGACCCGGTTGCCGACAAGTTGATGGTCGCTGTAGCGCTGGTGTTGCTGGTGCAGGATAACCCCAGCGAGCTGTTTGCCGTGCCGGCAGCCATTATTATCGGTCGGGAGATCGTTATATCGGCCTTGCGTGAGTGGATGGCGGAAATCGGGGCGCGTACCAAGGTGGCGGTTTCTATTGTTGGCAAGGTCAAAACCGCGTTGCAAATGATTGCCATATTGCTGCTGCTGTATAAAGCACCACTGGGACAGTTTCCCACCCATACTGTGGGTGTGGCCCTGCTGTACATAGCCGCTATCCTGACAATATGGTCAATGTTCGTTTATTTGAGGGCTGCCTGGCCCATTTTGTCACGTGATGAAGGGGCATCTTCGAGGGATGGTGCTTGACAGACAAGCGCCAGTCTATAAAATGGCGCACTGCGATCTGCGGGAATAGCTCAGTTGGTAGAGCACAACCTTGCCAAGGTTGGGGTCGCCAGTTCGAATCTGGTTTCCCGCTCCAAATATACGACAGGGAACCCCGGTCATGTACCGGGTTTTTTGTTGTTCCCGGATAGTATTTCGTGTGTAGTACCATCGGCTGGGTGGCAGAGTGGTTATGCAGCGGCCTGCAAAGCCGTGGACGGCGGTTCGATTCCGCCCTCAGCCTCCATTTAATTCTCCCTATTAAACAGATAGTTAAGGCGTTTTTCTGCGCCTTTTTTCTTGCTTCTTACGGTACAAAAAACCGCCAAAAACCGCCTGAAAACGCCCCAAAACCACTCCAAAAAGTGGCAATGCCACTCGTAGACATGATAAATTTCCGTCTACGCGAGATTATTGGGTGGGTACTCTTGATGGCGACAAAACGATTCAGAAATAATGCCTGGGCCTATGTGATCAGGCGCAAAAACCTGCTCCCCAAGCCGGTGCATTTAACGTTCAGTGATGAAGCAGAAGGCGACGCGTATGTAGCGCGTCTTGAAAAGCTGCTGGACCATGGAGTGGTTCCTGCAGAGTTTCAGGTCTCCGCTTCTGCAATCACAACCATTCGGGAAATGGTGATCGAATACACCGTGGCCGTTGACATTTCCAGTGATGACAAACAACTCTTGAATGTACTGGTTGAACGGGAGGGGCATACGTTTCTGAGTACACTGGATTATACCTGGTGCGAGAACTGGGTAGGGGGCATGAAACGCGGCCGTAATTTATCACCCGGCACGATCCGACATTACGTCGGGGCGCTGGCGCGCTGTCTGGACTGGGGTGCCAGGAAAGAACACATCGTTGCAAATCCATTGCGCCTGTTACCGAAACGATATGCAAGCTATACGGATGTTGATGCGATGGTTGCCAAAAAGCGGATCGATCAGTCTCGCGATCGACGGATTAGCGCGGAAGAAGAACAGCGCGTCAGGGCGATTCTCGCCGGAGAGAAACCGGAAGGCCGGCAACGGGCATTAACGCTGCTGCATCAAGAGGCATTGATTTGTCTTTTTGAACTGGCGATAGAAACTGCCATGCGACTAAGGGAAATGTATACCCTGAGTTATTCTCAGGTTTCAATCAAGGACAGAACGATCTACCTTGACAAGACGAAGAATGGTGACAAACGCCAGGTGCCGCTGTCGAGCGTGGCGCTCGTTGCCTTGAAAAGTCATGCCTTGCGAAAAAGGGGACTGCTGTTTCCATGGTGGGACGGTGATGCGAATTCGGAAGTACTGAAGAAAACGACCAGCAGGTTATCCCGTCAATTTGCCCGGATCTTTGATGCCGCGGGTTGCCAGGACATGCGATTTCATGATCTCAGGCATGAAGCAACCAGTCGGTTGTATGAGCGCACCGACTTATCGGATCTTGAGATCGCAAAGATTACAGGGCATAAGGATCCAAAGATGTTGATGCGCTACGCCAATCTGCGAGGTTCCAACTTAGCCGGGAGGCTGTGGTAATTCGGGTGGTTTTCTCCTGCGCTCTTTTCGGGTTATGCGTTTGGGTATGGGGGTGGCGTTTGTTGTCTCGCACCGTGTCATGCGCTCCCTGCGCTGGGACTTCACTTGATCTTTCAACCAGTCAATCAGGTCCTCTGCCAGGAATACCCATGCCCGCCCGATCTTTGCACCCGGTATTTCTCCGCTCGCCGCCATTTCCTGTGCCGTCGATTCGCTGATTTTAAGAAAGTCGGCTGCTTCTTGGAGATCAAGGGTTCGCTGTCTTTCGTGCATGGTTTGTTCGACCGATTACAGTAATTGACTTCAGAGGTGAGGAGGACGGTGTGGCAATAAATTAGCATAGAGCAAATCAATGTTTCAACGGAAAAATGTTTAGCAGAAAGATAACTAATGAACGTTACCCGTGCCCTGTCAACAAGGCTCCCAGGTATGAAAACGGGTCAATTTGCTTCGATACCCGCAGGCATGCTGGCAGCGAGGAGAGATGTTTGGATTTTCTGGCGCCGTAACATTGAGTGGGCGCCAGCCGCTTCAGACAACCTCACCCTTGAAGATTACGACGCCACAGATCCGGGTGTTCTGGTTGACCTCGATGATGCGGTTGGGCCACTCCGGATTCAGCGCCTTGAGGTATTGGCGGCCCCCCTCGACGATAAGCTGCTTGAAGGTGGCTTCCGTGGTGTCTTCAATCATTACGACCACGTATCTTCCATTGAC
>JAQBDO010000073.1:0-12173 GCA_032124375.1 Gammaproteobacteria bacterium | reverse complement strand
CAATACCCGTTACGTTTTTGCTGCACGCAATGTGGTAAATGTTGTATGACAGGTGGTGATTATTATGTCTACCTGACGGAAGCGGAGTCAGAGGCCATTCGTATGCACCTGCAATTGTCACAGAACTGGTTTCGTCGACGCTATCTGGCGCGTCTGGCAGACGGTGAGCGAGTGCTCGCTTCAGGCGACAATGACCATTGTATCTTTCTGGATGAGGCGGGGCAGTGCCGGGTTTACTCTGCCCGCCCATTGCAATGCAAGACCTATCCGTTTTGGCCGGAGCTGGCTGGTAATGCCAGAGCCTGGATCAGTGAGGCGCGGCGCTGCGAAGGTATAAATCAGGGCGCGGTGATTCCGGTTTCGACCATACGCCGGCAGGTGCAGGCATGTCTTGATAATGAGGGTTGACCGCTAGCTGATGGCCTCAAAACAGCCGAGCAGTTGGCCGCCATTGTCGGGTGCGTGGGTGTCGTGATAAAGCTGCACCAGTTGCATACCCTGCGCAGGGGCAAGTAACGGACCACTGGAGAGGGTGTCAAAGACATCACCCCCCAGTAGTTGTTGTGCGATCGTAAGATAGAGCCGATCGACGATCCTGGCTTCCAGCAAGGTATGAAAGACGCCGGGTCCGGCAATGGCGTAGATGCTTTGATAGCCACGTGATGCCAGTTCGGGAATCATCATGTTGCCGTCAACCCGGCTGCCGGCTCCGGCGTGAATAATATCAATGCCGTAATCTTGCAGTTTTTTAACCCTTGCCTGGTCGGCGTTTGCGCCGGTAATGACGAGTATTTTTCGTTTCCGGTAGGGTTCCAGTGCGGCGAGCGGTATATCCAGACTGCCACTGATAATGGCTATGTCCGGTTGTTTTTGCAGCCCCTGTTCAAGACGCCACTGGCGGATGTCCGCAAATGTCGATTGATGTCCTATCGGCAGGATGTCCTGCGCTTCTCCCATAACTGCTTGCCGGTAAAAGCGACCGCTCGTTATCAGCAGGTCGGCTTGCCCGGCCAGTTCCTGGTACAGCCGCCAGTCACGCGGGTTGGCAATCGCGGCAGGTACCTTATGGGTAGTGCGGTCATTGGCAGCGATAGCAATACGCCCGTCCAGGGACGTGATGAAGTTACTGTAGACGAAAGGCCGGTTTGGCCGTCCCCTGGTATGCAGCTGATGCTGCAGATATAGCCCTTCCAGCGGGCACTGTTCCCCTGGTGACGGGTAGAGTCGGGTGACGGGCGCTTGCATATTCATGGTTCCTGTTGAATGTGCGGTATCGCTATGTGGAAAAGGGACCAGTTTATACGAGAACTAATGCGGTCTGGAATGAACCGGCTATCGTATCCGGAGGTGTTGTAAATGGCGCTTGCCGTTAGCATCTGATTATACTGACTGTTGTCAGGCAGGAAACGGTTTTGTCTGGCAATAACGACCGGTTGGGGGGCGTCAGGTATTTTTAGCAGGATTCTATGGTGACACGCAAACAAACAATTGTTTACCTCGGTGACAGTCCGGTGGTTGCAGGGCATTGCAGCTGGCTGGAGCATGCTGGCCTGTCTGTCCAACACGCCACCAGCACAGGCACGTTTGAAAAAATGCTGCTGTCCGGCGATATTGTTGCTGTGCTGGTTGATTTGTCGATGGGTGATTCCGAGCTTGCCGGCATACATGCCGTCGACCGGATACTGGGTCGTTTGACTGTCCGGCCAGCACTGCTGTTTCTTTCAGATCGTGCTGATCAGGAAGTGCGATTGTGCGCGGTACAGGCCGGTTGTGAATGTTTCCTGTTAAAACCCGTCACAGCACACGCCTGATGCAGCATCTGGAGCCGGCATTGCTGGCAGCCCGCCATTAATGCCCGATGAGATATTGCTGCGACTCCCGGGCGAAGCGGGCAGGGCAGTTTCCCCGTCGCGATTTGTGCCGCTGGCTGAAGATCATGGATTGATGCTGGATATTGATCGTTGGGTTATTGAACAGGCAGTGCAAACATTGAATCAGCAAGGCAACGGAGCCTGCTTTTTTGTGAAGGTCTCGCCAGCCACGCTTGCTGATTCTGGTTTTGTTTCTTTCCTGAAAGATTGTCTGGAAAGGCATTCTGCGGCGGGCGAGCAACTGGTGTTTGGATTGAGTGTTGACAGTATCAGTGCCGGTGTTCGTCAGGCCGCTGAATTTTCAAAACGGGTAGCCATGCTGAATTGCAGGACATCAATTGAATATCGTGATGCGAATCTTGATCTGGGTTGTTTGTTTGAGCATATATCTGCAGCCTTTGTGAAACTGGGCGGGGATATGATCAAGGATCTTGAAGAAGACCATGGCCGGCAAATGCAGCTGGTTTCTGTTGTGCAGACAGCTGCCGGGCATGATGCGCAGGTTATTGCCGGCTTTGTTGAGAGTGCCGCTTGTCTGAAGCTGCTCTGGCAAAGTGGCGTGCATTATATTCAGGGGAATTTTCTGCAGGAGCCGGATGAAGTGCTGGGATTTGATTTTGGCGGGGATGAAGCATAAAAAAACGGGGCCATCTGGCCCCGTTCTTTGTGGGTCTGTGTAGCTAATCAGGCTTCGGCAACCTGTTCCATATTCGCTCTGTTGCCCTGGTAGTCTGCAATTGCCGCCTTGATGGCATCTTCAGCAAGCACAGAACAATGTATCTTGACGGGCGGTAATGCGAGCTCCTCTGCGATATCCGTGTTTTTTATCTGCCTGGCTTCATCAAGTGATTTACCCTTGACCCACTCTGTTAACAGAGAGCTTGAAGCAATGGCAGAACCGCAGCCATACGTCTTGAACCTGGCATCTTCAATGATGCCGTCACTGCCTACCTTTATTTGCAGTCGCATGACGTCACCACATGCAGGCGCGCCTACCATGCCAGTACCAACCTGCTTGTCGTCTTTGTCAAAGGAACCTACGTTGCGCGGGTTTTCGTAGTGGTCCAGTACCTTCTCGCTATAAGCCATAATCTCATCCTCTGGTCAGGTTCTGTTATCTTTCAAGAAATCTGTTATGCCGCGGTCTGACTGAATCCTGAATCAAACATCGGCGCCTGTGTGTCACTGCCCGCGGATGTCACCGCTTCCTCCAGCGTAATACTGTCGAGGTAGTCGTAAATACGGTTGCTCAGGTGTAGCCACATCTGCGCGCCGACAGGAGTCTCACCCTGGGTATGCGGCATTTCTTCACGGCGGCTGACGTCATCTACGGTTGCCAGAATTCTGGCGATCGTGATTTCGGCAGCAGGGCGGGCCAGGCAATAGCCGCCGCCGGGTCCACGCATGCCGGTTACCAGACCATGCTGGCGCAGGCGCGCGAATAGTTGTTCAAGGTATGAGATGGAAATGGACTGTTGGGCCGAAATATCCGCCAGTGTTACCGGTCCACTCCTGTACTGCAGTGCCAGCTCAATCATTGCTGTGACAGCGTGGCGACCTTTTGTTGATAACTTCATGTTAACCTCGATATATGCGTCAGTGCATATAGTATAACGCTTGTGATGGCTCATACCTCTTTTCATCACCAGCGGTTGCCTGAATCCTGAATTGATTTCAGACCAGTTCCATATGCACATAATAGTAATAGTTGACTCTTTTAGTCAAGATTTATAGAGGCAGAGATACTCCATGGGCCGAAATAATACGTTATAAAAACAATATGATACTTTTGTCTATCCTGAAGTGGGTATGCTGTGTAGACTGACCCCGATCCTATTAGGGTGCCAAGTGCCGGGTTTTTTGAGGTGGATTGAGATAGCGCCTGCTAGCAGATAAAACTAAAGCAATTACATTGGGTTGCTATAGGGTCCGCGTCAATTTGGGGAGACATTGGGTGAGTGTTTGCTACAATGGCTCCGGGGTGACAGGTCAGGCGGTTTTATTCAGTTTTCAGCCTGCAGCACAATGAAATCTATTTAGCCAGGAGCATAAAAATGGGATCTGTTATTCCGGGTGGTGTGGATCGCCGCCAGAAATCACATGAAAAACTGGATGCGCTTGTCTCATCCAGAACAGCGACGCTGTCGTTACTGACAGAACTTGCCGGCCGACAGCCATTTACTCCCGAACCGTCTATAGAAAAGGCACTGCGGTCGTTTTGTGAATCCTTGATCGACTATACGGCCAGTGCCCATTTCCAGCTGTATCGCTATCTTGCCGACAGTCGTGAGCGCCGCGTAGAAGTTTTGAGCATCGCCGACGAACTTTATCCGAAAATTGTCGAAACAACAGACCAAATCTTGCGTTTTAACGACAAATACGAGGCGATGTCGCTGGATAACAGTGTTGAATTCCTGGCTATTGATCTCTCCAACCTGGCTGAATGCATCGCTGAACGCATCCAGTGCGAGGACGTAGTGATTTCAGCCATGAGTGGTGGTGTCCACTAGCAGATTCATATTTTGGTAGTGACTGGCAAACAAGGACGTTTGTCGTCAGATTTTCCTTCGCTTTTTTACGTTGCGGTGCCTCTATACAGGAATATTTGCTTATGACAACTGCTTGTCCTGCACCCGCAGCCATTGAAGACCTGCTACAAATTATGGCGCAGCTGCGCACGCCGGAAACGGGCTGCCCTTGGGATCTGCAGCAGGACTTTCATTCCATCGCTCCCTATACGCTCGAAGAAGCCTATGAAGTGGCTGATGCCATTGAGCAGGGTAACCCGGCTGCCCTTAAAGAGGAGCTGGGCGATCTCTTGTTCCAGGTTGTGTATCACGCGCAGATGGCACAAGAAGCAGGCTGGTTTGATTTCGATGCCGTTGTGGAGGGAATCTGCGAGAAGATGGTGCGTCGCCACCCGCATGTGTTTGGTGACGAAGACATTGAAACGGCAGAAGCACAGACGGCTGCATGGGAAGTACACAAGCAAAGGGAGAGAGGGCAGCAGGATAGTGCGCTTGATGGTGTGCCGCTGGCGTTACCTGCATTGACGCGGGCAGACAAGTTGCAGAAAAGAGCGTCACGCGTTGGCTTCGACTGGCCGAGTATTCACGGTGTGTCTGACAAGGTTGAAGAGGAACTGGACGAGCTGTGTGAGGAAATAAAAAACAATGCGGGCGCAGACGCCTTGATGGATGAGGCCGGTGACCTGCTGTTTGCGGCGGTTAACCTGGTGAGACACGCAGGGATTGATCCCGAGGCCGCATTACGCCAGGGCAACCGGAAATTTTCCCGACGTTTTCGGATGGTTGAAAGACTCAGTGAGGCAGCGGGAAAGACGGTTGCGACAACCGATCTTGATACGCTGGATAAATACTGGGACAAGGTGAAAGAACTTGAAGCGGCCAGCTATAAGTCCGGTATTATGGCTGACTCTGCATGAACCTGAAATCTGTCGGGCTTGTAGTTCTGGTAAAAGCAGTGATTTTGGCCCCGGTAGCCAGTACCTATTCAACAAGAGACAGGCATGATGACCACAGCTGATTCTAAAAATATTATCGAGGTAGAAAATCTGGTCACCCATTACGGTGAACGTATGATCCTGAATGGTATCAACATGACTGTCGGGACTGGCGAGATCAGGGTCATTATGGGCGGCAGTGGTTCGGGTAAGACCACGCTCATGCGAAATTTACTGGGCCTTAACAAGCCAACCTCCGGCAGTATTCATATTTTTGGCAAGGATATAACCAAAATCAGCAAGCGTGAACTTTACGCGCTTAGACGGAAAATGGGCGTGGCTTTTCAGGGTGGGGCTTTGCTGGGTTCGATGTCTGTAGCCGATAATATTGAATTGCCACTCAGGCAGCACACCAGGCTTGATGAAAGTACCATTCGGATCATGTCCCGTATGAAGCTGGAAGTTGTTAATTTGGCAGGCTTCGAGGATTTGATGCCCTCCGAATTGTCCGGTGGCATGCTGAAGCGGGCGGCATTGGCACGTTCTATTGTGATGGACCCCGGTTTATTATTCTTTGATGAGCCATCTGCCGGACTGGACCCGGTAGTTTCTGCAGAACTGGATGAACTGATCCTGCGTCTGAAGAAAGCGATGAATGTCAGCATTGTGGTGGTGACACACGAGCTTGAGAGTGCTTTCAAGATTGCAGATAAAATTACTGTGTTGGGGCAGGGAAAGGTGCTGATGACCGGCACCGTGGATGAGGTCCAGAATAGCGATAACGAAGTGATTCAGGATATGTTGAACAGACGTCCGAGAGATGAAGCCGTCAATGCGGAAGAGTACCTGGCACGACTGACCGCAGAGCGCAGGCAGTCACGCATATAGAAATAAAAAAGCGACCGGATACATTTTTTGAATCTGATTGGAAAATGCATCCGGCCCCTTTGTTTGTCAGGTTTATGCGGGCCGGGTTTCGAGTTCCTTGATCTTGTCTCGCATTTTAGCGAGTAGTCCATCCAGGCCTTCCTTGCTGACAATATCCTGATAGGAGCTGCGATAATTGCTGATCAGGCTGATGCCTTCAATAATGACATCGTAGACCCACCATTCGCCGTTCTTCTTCTGGTAGACCTTGTAATCTATCGGTATGTCGGCACTGGCTGTGAGAATGAGGGTCGCGACAACGGCCTTGTTCCCTTTGACCTTTTCTCCGGGGTAATCCACTTTCTCGTCGGTGTAGGCCTCCACGCGGCCGATGTAGGTGTTCTCTATCAGTTGGGAAAACAGCGTAACAAATTCCTCTTGCTGTTCCTTTGATGCTTTTTTCCAGTTGGTTGCCAGTGTGCTTTGTGACATGGCGTGAAAGTCAAAACGTTCGTTAATGACTTTTCGCATTTCTTTACGGCGGGTTGTCTGGTCCAGTTCCTTGTTCTGCAGGATGGTGAGGATTCCGTCAACGGAGCCACGAATGGAATCCGTCGGTGATATGTCTGCAGACGCAATGTTTACTGCTGCCAGTGTCATAGCAAAAGCCAGCATCAGGAATAGTCGTTTCAACATAACAAATACCTCGTAATTAATGATTTTCAATGAGTACCCCGCCTAGTTTTCTACCTTGTTTTGCCGGTACTGGGTCCAGGCATCCCGGACAAACAGGTAGGGATCCAGTGCATCTCTCTTGACGCCCTCGTAGGTGTCCTTGTCGAGTGCAACCGTGTTCACCGCCTTCAGGATGATCGCACCCCAGTAGTCCCGATCCTCCCATAGATAGTAGGTCAGATCCATGCGGGAATCAGCCAGCAAGCCAACCCCGTCCCTGAAACTGGAAGGTCCGAAGAACGGTAATACCAGGTAAGGTCCTGGACCTATACCATAGTAGCCGAGGGTCTGGCCGGTATCCTCTTCTTTCTTTGTGATATTGAAATGGTCCTTTGCAGTATCAAAGAAACCGAAAATCCCGATAGTTGTGTTGACGGCAAAACGCGTCAACTCATTGCCGGAATCAGAAAACTTGCCTTGCAGCCCGGCATTAATGATCCTCATGGGTGATGCCAGGTTTGAAAAGAAGTTGCCGATGCCGAGCATCAGGGGTTCCGGCATGATCCAGCGGTAGCCCTTTGCAACCGGCTTTAGCAGATAGAAATAGAGCTTGTCGTTGAACCAGAAGGTGCCCCGGTTAATGGTTTCCAGTGGATCGTAGACGTTGAGTTCTTCATTGTCGTCATCCAGCCAGGGCAGTTCTTCATCCTTGAAATCATCGGGTGCTGTAAATGTATCGCTCTGCGCTGCATCGTCTGTTGCCGCCAGCATGAGCGCGGAATAATTGTCTTCATGTGCAGCATTTTCTGCAGACGGCAGGATGGTGGCGTTTCCACTGGCGCCGGAAACCGGCAGGGCTACTGTCAGAATAACTGACAGGATCAGGGTGAATAACTTGTTCATGGTGTTTTCCGTGGTAATCGTCTATTCACTATCAAATATGTATTTACTGACCAGTTCTTCGAGGCTGATCGATGATTCCGTTTCACTGATTTCATCTCCGGCCGCCAGCATAATGTCAGATCCACCCGGGGTGAGCTTGATGAACTTGTCGCCGATGATTCCCGAGGTGCGGATAGAAGCCATAGTGTCATCTGACAGCTCCACTGTTTTCTCGATATCCAGGTGTACCACGGCTTCATATTCTCCAGCATCCAGTTCAATCCGGCTGACCTTGCCGACGACCACGCCTGCCAGTTCAATGGTTGTTCCTTGCTTCAGACCGCTGATAGAGGTAAACCGGGCGGTAACCGGGTAGGTTTCAGCTGCGAAGGGATTTATGTCACCCATCTTGACAGCCAGCCAGGAAAAGCTGATAAAACCCGCCAGCAGAAACACCCCGACGATGATTTCAAGATTTGTTTTTTTCATGGATTGCTCCGGTTGCTACTTTATGTGCCGTGATATGTGGTTATGAAAGTATTAGTGAGCCTATCAGGTAGTCCCAGACAAGGATGGTGACGGAGGCAAGCACAACAGCATCGGTGGTTACGCGGCTGACACCTTCTGCGCCGAACACCCCGGTCCGGCTGAGGTGCAGGAAGTACCCCTTGAATGTCGTTATCCAGACGATCAACAGACCAAAGATGAGTGACTTCACCAGGCAGAGACGGATATCAGTCCATTCCACACTGTTGTACATGCCCTGAAAATAGGCGCCCTCAGAAACATCAAGTAATACGACACCCGCAATATAGCCGCCAAATATGCCAACCACGTTGAATATAAAGGCAAGCACTGGCAGGGAAATCACGGCGGCGACAAACTTCGGCGCAACCAGATATTTCAGGGGGTCGATGGCCATGCATTCAAGTGCGTCGATTTGTTCGGAATGACGCATGATGCCGATTTCGGCGCAAATGGCAGAACCCGCCCGGCCGATAACCATTAATGCGGTCAGTACCGGACCCAGTTCCTGTATCAGGCTGAGTGCCACAGCAGAGCCAAGCAGTTCTTCCGAGCCGAACTGTTTCAGATTGTGGTAGCCCTGTAGTCCAAGCACCATGCCGGTAAACAGGCCGACGATAAGAATAACGGTGACCGAGCGGGCACCAAAGAAATAAATCTGCCTGACGATGGCGTAGATCGAATAAGGTGGTTTTAGTATGCTCGCAATGGTTGCACCAAAAAATATACCCATCCTGCCGATTGTTTCCAGCAGATAGATGAAATTCTCGCCGAGTCTGGCGATCAGTCTAAGCATGATTTCAGCACTGTGTCTGATGATGCGGGCGGTTTGATGATCGGCTGTTTTTCTTTTTCATGAGTGTGCAATTGTTATGCAGCGAGTCCTTCGTCGACAGAGTTATACATGGTGAATACCTTGTCCAGCCGTGCCAGTTCAAGTACTCGACGGGTGGGTTCACTGGCGGCGGCGATGGAAAACTGGCTACCGTTTTTCTTGGCGGCCTGTAATGCTTCAACAAGTGAAGCAACACCGGAACTGTCAATGTAACTGACTGCTGATAAATCAACGATCACCTTGCGGGTGGAGGTGAAGCATTTAAGCAGAATTTCCCTGGCAGCCGGTGAACTTTCCAGGTCAATTTCACCTGTAAAGGTAACCACTGAGGCACCTTGTTTTTCCGAAATTTCATGTTTCATGTTAATTATTTCTCTCGATGAATTTAGTCATGCGTAACAGGTTACCCTGGTTGGAGGGTGCCGGGAGATATTCGACCTCGTCCATAATGTCATGGATAAGGCAGATGCCCAAGCCGCCGGGTCTTGGTTCTTCTGGCCATTCCGGTTTAAGTTTCTCCGGGTCGACCGAGGGCGCTGAGTCCTGTAAATGGAACTCGATTATGCCTTCTTTACAGTATATTTCCAATGTTGCCTCACCACCTTCAGTGCCCTTGTAGGCATGCCGGACCACATTCTGGCAGGCCTCGCCGACCGCAATAACGATATCTGTGGCCAGGGATTTGCTGCATCCGCAGTCATCACAGGCCTTGCTGACGACTTCTCGTACCGCCTGTAATGCGCTGGCGCGAGCAGGAAAGGTGTGTCTGGCGATCAATGAGCTGCTGTTTTGCACTGTTTCCTCCCCGGAGCCGGGATTGGTGCCGTCTATGGCAATCAGGGTGATGTCATCGTGGCGTGAGCGTCCGGTGTCGCCAAGAACCGAGACAATGGTCGCAATGCGATCTGCGACAGGCAAGCCCATATTTTCCTGGATAATCGTCTTGAAGCCGTCTACTTCAAGGCGCCTGCCATCCTTGAGGTCGCCCTCGGTGACACCGTCGGTGAAGATATACAGGGTCCCGCCATTCAGGTTGAATGTTTCTTTGCGGATGCCATCCTCCGAGGCGGTCAGTGGAATGATTCCCAGTGGTGGAGAGCTGGCAGGGACCGGCGTGAAGGTGTTGTCCCGTGCATGTAGCAGAGGTGGTTCATGTCCGGCATTGGCTAGCTGCACTTCACCGGTTGTCGGGTCAAGCAATCCGCAGGTCATGGTGACAAACATGCCATGGATGGCCGTTTCACACAGTTCCCTGTTGATGGTTGCCAGCAATACATCGGGTTCGTGCAGCGTCTTGCCGAGACAGCGAAACAGGCTGGATGTTTTCGACATCAGCAGGGCAGCATCCATGCCTTTTCCGGACACATCGCCAAGGCTGAAATAAATGCGTCCGTCTTCCAGCTCAAAGAAATCGTAGAAGTCACCGGACATTTCATTGGCGGGAAGGTTGATGCCACAGACCGGGAAGGGGGCAGGCCGGGCTGCCGGTAGCAGGCTGCGCTGCATCTCGCTAGCCAGTTCCAGTTCCCGGTTGACCCGTTCCTGTGCGACCAGATCTTCGGCCATGTGCGCGTTGCTGATGGCCAGTGCAGCTGCCGATGCCAGAGTTTGCAACATGAGCAGGTCGGTGTCGGAAAACAGGCCGCTGTCATCAAGCTTGTTGACCAGTTCAATGGCGCCGATTTTTTGCGTATGCACGGTCATCGGGGTGCACAGAATAGAACGCGTCTGGAAACCGGTGGCGTCATCTACGGAGTGATCAAAATTTGAATCCTGGCGCACATCCTTGACGATACGACTGCTGTTTGCAGCGACGCACTGGCCGACGATCCCTTCACCGTATTTTACGGAAATTCCGCGTATGTCCACCGGGCCGGCACTGGCCTTGCAAACAAGTGAACTGTCTTTGTCATTAAGAATAAACATGGCACCGCCCTCTGCCTTGACGAACTTCACGATCAGGTCGAGTGCCTTCTGGATGGTTTCTTCAATATTGAGCGTGACGGCCAGATGGCCGCTCATTTTGGACAGTAATTCCAGATGGCCGGAAACATTCGTTGACTTGCGGCGATCAAATTGCATGGGGTCGCGACGATCTTCTTCCGGGGGTGAGTTGTTCATCTACGTCCAACATCCTGCTGCGGCATGTTGTTGCTGTAAATTTCAGATATGGTAGATGCTGTCACGCGGACTTTGCCTTGTTATACCCGTTGTTAAATGGTCGGGCAGAGAGGATTTGAACCTCCGACCCCTTCGTCCCGAACGAAGTGCGCTACCAGGCTGCGCTACTGCCCGTTTAACAGCTGCGGTTAACAGAAAATTCTGCGAGACCGTACAACGCTTCCTTGTAGGCTGATTCCGGTACTGGCTTCAGTGCCCCAATGGCAAGGTCTGCCTCCCGTTGCGCGGCTTGCGCAGTGTACGGGATGCCTCCGGTTGATTCAATCACTGCACACACGGCCTGCATATTGTCATGTCCGCCGTTTTCGATGGCTTTGCGAATCAGCCTGGCCTGGCTGGGTGTGCCCCTGTGCATGGCATGGATGAGAGGCAGGGTTGGCTTGCCCTCGGCAAGGTCATCACCAACATTTTTGCCGGTGTCTTCAGGGGAGGCGCTGTAGTCAAGTACGTCATCAATCAGCTGGAACGCAATACCCAGATGCAGTCCGTAACTGGCCAGTGCAGTTTCGATCTGCTCTGGCTGCTGGCTGAGTACCGCACCTATCTGGGCCGCTGCCTCGAACAGGCGTGCGGTCTTGCGGCTGACGACATCCAGGTAACGGCCTTCGGTTGTTTCGGCATCGTGGCAGTTAAGCAGTTGCAGCACTTCGCCTTCAGCGATGGCATTGGTGGTATGGGACATTATTTCCATGATGCGCATGTTATTGGCGGTGACCATCATCTCGAATGCCCGGGAATACAGAAAATCACCGACCAGGATACTGGCTTCATTGCCCCACAGGGCATTGGCGGTCATATTGCCGCGTCGCAGCTGGGAGGCGTCCACGACATCATCGTGCAGCAGGGTGGCGGTATGGATAAACTCGATTACGGC
>JAQBDO010000072.1:0-4096 GCA_032124375.1 Gammaproteobacteria bacterium | reverse complement strand
GAATACCGGGCCGGACGGTATCACCTGCACAGGAATGTCGCCGGCTGACTCCACGTGGATGGTTTTATCTGAAAAGTCAGCGACCTTGCCGGCCTCAACAGACCAGTCCATGGTGGCTACGTTATGTAATACGCAGACAGCGGGTCCTTCAACCCTGACCATCATGTCTATCCATTCGCCAACGCCGGCATCCTGCTTGAAAAAACGTGGATCAACCAGATTCTGGCTGCCGGCATAGGCTAGCCGGTTGTCGATGACTGCAATCTTTCGGTGATTTCTGATATCAACCCGCTGGAACAGCATGCGGGCTGCACTGACGTGCAGGGCTTCAGTAATATCGATACCGGCGGCGCGCATTTTTTTGCAGGTGTTTCCCTTCAGGAATCCCTTGCTCCCCAGCGAGTCAAGCAGGATGTTTGTTTTGACGCCGCGTTTATGCGCATCGGAGATAGCCTGCAACAACTCATCGACAAGACCTCCTTCCGCCAGAATGTAGAATTCCAGCAGGCATGAAGACTGCGCTTGCCTGATGTCATCAATCAGTGAGCGGAAAACGCTTTCATAGTCTGTCAGTAGTTGCAGCTGGTTGCCCGGCAATGTCGGATGGCCAATGACATGGCGTGCCTGCAAGTCAAGTGTTGCATAGTTGTGCGGGATATAGACGCTTAAGGGTGCCGCATACTCGCACAGTGCCTTGCGCCATTGTCGTGATTTTTCAATGACTGTTCTGGCACGGAGGATGCGACGTTCACCAAGCCGGTTTTCTCCAATCAGCAGGTACATAAAAGCGCCGAGATAGGGAACGGCAAGCACGATGGACATCCAGGCAAAGGTAACCCCGACTGACATGTTGCGCGACAGAATACGTAGTGACAAACCGAGCCTGATTAGCAGATCCAGGATGTAGATCAGGTGGGGGAGCCATTCCTGGCTATCCATTGTTTCGGCCTCTCTTTTGCCCGGCTGTGTAGTTAGCTGCTGTTGGTTTTTTCATGGAGATGGCTCGCGGGATTGTTTGCCTCAGGGGGTGAATGCAGGATGGCTGTCGCTGACATGCTCCGCGCCATACTGGAGTGTTAACCGCTGCCTGAGTTTGTCGTATTGTTGAACAGCCGCGTTATCCAGTCCTTCGTTACCCGGCTGGTAGATATGCAGCCCGATTGCACCATGACCAATGACGATATGCACATCGACTTGTATGCTGGTATTTTCCCGGAACTGGAAGAGCATTCGATACTGGCCATGCGCGGTTGCGATGGCGACTGGCTGGCGGGTGTCCGGGTCGCGTATCGGCAGGCGTTCATAGCCGAGAATATCCATCATTCGGCTTACTTCCTGCGGTGAGTATTGTATGCCGGCTTCACGCTGCGGCTTTACCTTCAGCGTTGCGCCGGGGGATGCGCAACTGGCTATTAGCAACATGCAGATGGTAGCTATCAGGCAGATGGCAGATTTTTTCAAGGTGCTGTACATAACGCGGTGTGTCCTGAAAATAGCAGTAATATCCTGTAGATATCCCATCAGCATACCTTATAATCCTTTGCAGGGTCTACGCTTGCAGACGCTTGACCAAGCAGGAACTTGAATCAGGGTCGGAATCCGGATGCGCAAGTAACACACAGCTTTCATGCGACGTAAGCTCACTATATTACTGGCAACGCTGATTGCCGCGCTTGCCGGTCTGGTACCCGTCAGCTATGCCATCTATCTCGCCTACATCACCACCATTGAGAAAGCCGAAGATACCCTGCGCGCTATTGCACAGGGCATAGCGACGGATACGTCAAAGTTGTTGAATGATATTGATCAGGGACTGATTGCGCTGTCCAGTCTGGGCGATCGCTGTACGCAAGAGGATGTGACGGCGATGAATACCATGGCTTACGACATCCCCGAGATCAGTGATATTGGCCTTATTGGTCCTGACAGGAAACTGTTTTGTAGCAGCTGGGGCGCGGTTAAACCAGCGGTTACGCCGGAACTGCCGCCACCAGCCGGCGGTTTCCGGTTGCTGGGACCGCTGGAAATTAAAATGATGGATCGCTATGGACTGGTGGCCATCAGGCAGCGTGAAGATGGCTCCGAGATTGGTGCGCTTATTCATCCGACCGTGCTGATCGGCCACCTGGGAGCAGACCTTGGTGAGCAGGGTTTTGCGGTGCTCATCAGGCGCCAGGATGGTCATCTATATGCATCCGAAGGCAATGTGCCGGCGATGGAAATGGTGGAATCCGAGTCAGAAGTTGATGACGGTTCAACACAACTCAGGGCGCTGTTTAAAGACGGTGTTGAACGTACCCTGTTTGCCGTCGAACTTGATGGCTACCCGGGTATTTATTCTGTCGCGGCAGCGGCTGATGCCTGGATTCTGCATGACTGGGTACGCATGGCGTTTATGCTGGGTGCGATTGGTGCGGGTACGTCCGCGTTGCTGGTATTCCTCGTGATTGGCATCCTGTTACGACGTCTGTCGTTGCAGGGGGAACTGGAAAGAAGCCTGCAAAAAAACGAATTCGAAATTAACTACCAGCCGGTTATTGAACTTGCCAGCGGCCGCTGTACCGGTGCAGAGGCATTTATCAGCTGGGTGCAGCCCGGTGGCAAGCGGGTGCGGCCTGACCTGTTTATTCCGCTTGCCGAAGATACCGGCTTGATTGAGCCGATGACCGAATGGCTGATGAAGCAGATTCGCATTGAGATGGAGGGCATGCTCGCGGCTGACCGGTCTTTGCATATCGCCATTAACCTGAGTCCCTGTCACTTCGAGTCTGAAAAAATACTCAGCACATCCACCCGTGCATTCGGTAGCAGCGCGATCAAGCCGGAGCAGATTATTTATGAAATCACCGAGCGCGGTCTTATCAGGGAAGATAACGGGGTGGCGCGCTCGGTGATGACAAAACTGAGAGAGCGTCATTCCGCGATGGCGCTGGACGATTTTGGTACCGGTTATTCAAGTCTGAGTTATATCAGTTCATTTCCGCTGGATTATCTGAAGATAGACAAACAGTTCGTTGACGCAATCGGCACAGAGTCACCGATGGCCGGGCTGGTGGAGTCGATTATTGACATGGCAAAGCGTCTCGACCTGCGTACCATTGCCGAGGGTGTTGAAAGGCTTGAGCAGGTAGAGTATCTGCGCAACAAGGGCGTAGATTACGTGCAGGGCTGGTACTACGCGAGGGCATTGACGGCAGCAGAGCTTGCGGAGTTCCTGCGGAGGGCGCCGGCGTGAAGCAGGGGAATAATAATATAATAAAACAGTAACTTGCAATTTTATATTAATAAGATACATAACCTTTCAAGGGTCGAGGCCGGTTATGGAAAGGTTGGATACGCTCCTCAAAAGGGATCAGGAGGCTTGGCTGTGAGTGAAGTGAATTTTCAAAACGCACGTGTGCTGGTGGTCGACGATAACGAAATGAACAGGGACATCCTGGCGCGCCGTCTTGCGCGTATTGGACTTAATGTCGACACCGCCGAGGATGGCAACAGCGGTCTCGAAAAGATTTTGACTGGAGAATACAACCTGGTGATGCTGGATATCATGATGCCGGACATAGACGGTATTGAAGTGTTGAAGCGCACGCGGGAGTTTTTTTCAAAAACAGAACTACCCATCATTATGGCAACGGCAAAGGACGAAGGTTCTGATCTTGCCGAGGCACTGTCGCTGGGCGCCAATGACTATGTAACAAAGCCCCTGGATTTTAAAGTGGTGCGGGCGCGCGTTGAGAATGTGCTCGGCTATACACAGGCAGCGAATGAGCTGGCCGCTGCCAATGAACGGATGAGTCGTGATCTTGAAGCGGCTGCGCGCGTGCAGCAGTCACTATTGCCGGATGAGCCACTGGATATGGCCGGTGCGGAATTCATGTGGCACTACCGTCCCTGTGACGAACTGGCGGGCGATGGCCTGAATCTGTTCAAGTGTGATGACGATAATGTCGCGATGTATGTCATGGATGTATCCGGGCACGGGGTTGCGGCCGCCTTGCTGTCAGTGTCGGTTACCCATCATTTGTCGCAGCTGATTGGCAGCTCTGATGTTTCTGCGCGGTGTGATCTGACTGGCGACAGTGTGGTCAGCCCCGCG
>JAQBDO010000071.1:0-4423 GCA_032124375.1 Gammaproteobacteria bacterium | reverse complement strand
TGGGGTTTGCCGGAACTCCGTGATCTTCTTGATGAAGCCGGTTTTTCAAAGGTTACGGTGTACTGGGAAGAGACTGACCCGGAGACCGGTGAGGGCAGCGGTGTTTATTCACCAGCCACGGTGGGTAGCGCAGATCCGGGTTGGGTTTGTTTCCTGGTGGCAGAAAAATAGCCGCTGGATTATTTTTTAAATGGGAAACCTGACGGACCTATGCTGCAAATATGTCAAAGTTAAGCGTCATTAATGAACCTGATGGTGATCGCTCTCCTTTTCTGCGGGGGATATTGGTGCAGTCGCTGGTAAATGCCGGTCTTGCCTTTGATGTTGCCTATGACCTGGCTCAGACAGTCAGAAACGAACTGCAGCTAAAGCAGGAGATTACGCGTACTGAACTGAAGGGCCGGGTAGCCGAGCTGCTGGAAGAGCTGCACGGTAGCGAAAAACGACAGCACTATGAGGCCGGGCCATACAGAGAACCGCATATCATCGTACACACGCCGACACGCAGTGTGCCCTTTTCTGTAGGGGTGTTGGCGCACTCACTGGAAACCTGCGCCATTCCCCCGGAAATGGCTATGCAGGGCGCGCGCAAGGTGCTTGCAAAGTTGAAAAAAACGGGCCATCGGGAAATTGATCACAAGGCCCTGCGACGTGTTATCTACAGATGTCTGAGTGAACATTGTTCGCCGGCATCGGCCGATCGCTATCTGTCGTGGCGCCGGTTTGAAAACAGTGGCAGGCCCCTGATTATATTGATCGGAGGTACCACCGGCTGCGGCAAGAGCATAATATCATCCGAACTGGCTTATCGACTGGATATTTCACGCCACCAGTCCACGGATATGATGCGTGAGATTATACGCTCCTACCTGTCTCCGCAGATGCTTCCTACGCTGGGTTATTCAAGCTTTGAAGCCTGGCGCGGTCTGCCGGTATCCGTTGGCGAATCCGGGCCGAGCGTTGAAAATCGGGTAATCACCGGTTTTCTTTCCCAGTTTGCAGCGATGAAACTGGCACTGGAAGCAACCATTCGCCGTGCCACCGAAGAAAGACACCACTTGATCCTGGAAGGTGTCCATGTGGTACCTACAGAATTGAACCTTGATGTGAAAGAGGGCGAGGCTGTCATCATCCCCATCATGCTTGCCAGCATGAAAAAGGAGTTGTTACAGAAACAGCTTAAACGACGTGGCCGCGAAAAGCACAGACGCCAGGCTTCGCACTATCTGGAAAACCTGGATGATATCTGGGAACTGCAATCCTGGTTGCTGGCTGAGGCGGATAGAGCCAGCATACATATTATTGAAAACTGGTACGTAGAGGATACTGTACGTGCAGCACTGGATCTTATTATCGGAGTATTAATGAAACATTTCCCCCCACAGCCAGACGAGGAGGTTTGGAGTGTGTAAAAGGGTGACTGTTCATATAGCCTGACAATGGATAGCTGAAGTGAGGCCAGGGTGACGTTGCCAAGGTACTTTTATTGGGGCGGGGCGGGTAATCATAATCCTTTTGTTATTGAGTAATTTGAAACCAGCGGAAAACTGCTTTATGGCATCGTGGCTAGGCTTGATGGACGATTCTGGAACGGTGTGTAGCTATCAGTTCAATGCCTGCTGTTTGCATGAGTGGTTCGCCCGCTAATGTCTCTGGAGATTGAACGGAAATTTCTGGTGAAGGGAGAGGGTTGGCGTGCTCATGGGTCAGGACTTCTGTACCGGCAGGGTTATCTCTCAACTGTACCAGGGCGCAGCGTCCGTGTAAGACTGGTTCGGGACAAGGGCTATCTCACGATCAAGGGCGCTGCCATTGGCATCACGCGAGCTGAATACGAATATATAATCCCGGCCGCCGAGGCCAGCGAGATGCTGGATGAACTCTGTGAACGCCCATTGATAGAGAAGACCCGCTACCGCATAGAGCATCAGGGGTTGATTTGGGAGATCGATGAGTTTGCCGGGGACAACAGGGGGCTGATTATTGCTGAAGTTGAACTTGAAGAGGAAGACCAGGCCATTATGCTGCCTGACTGGGTCGGTAAAGAAGTCACGGGTGATCCACGCTACTATAATGCAAGCCTGATAACCGATCCTTTTACAAGCTGGCCGTTAGAAAGCAGGCAGTGATGACAGTGATTGTGATTTGTTCGTCATCTTTTGTCAGGCAGACCCCTCTCCTGTATTGGTAGAGTGCTTGTCTGGTGGAGGGTATTTACCTCAGGAGTTCACATTATACTCTGGCTGTACTTGTGTACCTGTGTACCTGTGTGCCCAGGCAAGTTATATGCCCTGTTCAAAGGGCGGTGAGAACCATAAGCAGAGCGTTCAGTCCTTCCGGAGTCTGTCGCTCACGGCTATGGGGGTCGGGTAGCTGAGCATGATTACATAAGATGAAACAATAAAGGTGATGAGCGTGGTTGTCTGGATCAGGTAAGAGGCCCTTGCCCCGATGGCGCCGGTATTAAGTGCCAAAACAGCTATCATTAAAGAGAACTCGCTTACCTGACCCAGCCGCACCCCGATTTCATTGGACAGCCCCTGTGTTTCGCCTGAAGTGCGCAGCAGTTTTGAGAAAACAAACGGTTTGCAAACCAGCATCACGAACGCAATGATCGAGGCCGGAATGATAACCTCGGGCAGTATGGTGATGTTGAAGCCGGCACCAAGTGAAAAGAAAAACATAATCAGAAAAAAATCTCTCAGTGGCTTGAAGCTCTCGGCAATAAACAGTGCGATCGGGTTTGTTGCCATCGCAACACCGGCAATAAAGGCACCTATTTCATAGGACAGCCCCAGTATTTCAGCCAGCTGTGCCATGCCGAGACACCAGCCAATGGCGGTAAGAAAAACATATTCCTGAATGGTGTCAAAGCGTCGTATGAGACGCTGCAATACGTAACGCTCGAATAATAATGCAAAGCCCACCAGTAGTGGCAAGGCGATGGCCAGTGTGCCGACCTGTTTCCATTCCATGCCAGTTTGCGAGAAACCTTCAAGAAACAGAAGAATGCCTATAGCAATAATATCCTGTAGTAAAAGAATACTGATCATTACCTGGCCAACGTGGCGGTGGTGCAGGGCAGTTGTCGGTAATAATTTGAGGCCAATAATGGTACTTGAAAACATCATGACCGAGCCCGTGATCAGGCTTTCGTACAGGCTGAAGCCGAAAGCCTTGCTGATGACTGCACCGGTGATTCCAAAGAGCAGTGAGCTGACCACCGTGACAACTATGGCTTCACGCAGCATTCTTGCCAGTTGCGCGGGTTGTAAATTAAGTCCCAGCAGGAACAGCAGGAAGATGATGCCAATATGCCCGATTTGCTGGATTATGTCCGGGTCACTGACGAGCTTGAGTCCCCAGGGTCCAACAATTCCACCCAGCAGGATGTAGGCGACCAGCAGTGATTGACGTGCAAACAGGGCAAGAGCCGCCAGGAAGGCGGCACCGGTAAAGATAAGAAAAATCGAAAAGATTATCGAGTCATTCAGCATTACCAGTACATCCTATAGTCAGTAATGCTCAAAATAAAGATTTTTACCTGGATAGTTCCACGCTCGCAGACTACTTCTGCTGTTGTGTAGATCAGTGCGGTCGTGCGCGGTCTCTTTGAGTGGTGTGTATCCGGGATGCTACGAGGCGCTGAAGGTAGAGGCTGTTAGCCGATGTCGTTAAAAAACAGCGCAAGGTGAAGACGGTTCTCTATATCCAGTTTCCGGAATATGGCACTCAAATGTGCTTTAACGGTGCGTTCGGAAATTTCCAGTTCGCGTGCAATTATTTTGTTGTTGCCGCCGAGATGAACCATCTTTGCCACCTGCAGTTCTCTGGGTGTCAGGATCTCAACTGACTTGGCGCCAGCGCGGCTGAGTTTTTCTATGTCGGTACTGTTTTCACGTGCAAGTTCCCCGATAAGTTGGGTAATAAGCTGTCTTGGAACCCATATCTCTCCCTGGCAAACTGCCCGCGCGGCCTTGATTAACAGGCCAGGCTGAATATCGGCAGCGCAGAAGCCATGGGCGCCGGTTTTGAACAGGGACATCTGGTCTATGGGCTTTTTGGTGGAGTCTTTTATTACAAGGATCCTTGTATGCTGCGCGGTTTCAAGGATTTTTACGATCGTTTCTGGCAGGGACTCACCGAACATGGCGGGATCAAGCATCACAAGGTGCGGGTGGGATTCTGCGATGCGTGAGCAGATGACAGATGCATTGGACAATGCTTCCAGTGAAAATTCCTCGTCAAGAATAACGGAGAATTTTTCTGTTAGTGGTGCGCGGTCACTCACAAGAAGGATGCTGGCTTTCGTATGCATGTCACTTTCTGGCATTTTCATATTCCTTGTCCATATCGTTTACCCATCGCGTAATGCCATGCTTCTGGCATGCGGCCAGCAGCGAACTGCACTTACGGTATCGGC
>JAQBDO010000070.1:0-5634 GCA_032124375.1 Gammaproteobacteria bacterium | reverse complement strand
CATCCCAGTGTGACTTACCGGTGTAGCCACCGTCTTCCATAAAGGCAAGAAATTCGCTGTTACTGACGGGGTCGCGTGCGATTGCATAGGGGCCGAGTGTGGCCTGTTGAGCCGGCAATTCATTGTCGCAGGCAGCGGGTGCCTTGCCGCCTACCCTGTAGTGGCCAGGCTCAACACTGACCCGGTCGTGTCTGGGCGGGAGTGCTGTGAGTGGACCTGTCACCTGGAACGTGGCCGGATCCGCAGTCAGTGCGCGCTGTGTCAGTATGGCCAGCATGGTTTCATAATGCTGGCTGTAATGTTGTATCAGAAAATGCAGCAGGTAGTCATCCTGCATCAGCGGGTGTTCAAGCAGAGCAGCCGGGGCTGTATCAAGCGTTTCGGCATTCAGGGATTGCATGCCAAGGGTCCATTGAATCAGTACGTCCAGGGCCGGCAGCTTTGCGCCGCGCTGCGTTTTGAGGGTCTCTCCGGGAATATAAAGGCCGGCGACAGGGGCGGTAAAACGGTCATCACCCAGAGCGATTTCCTGTAACCAGTAACACTCGGTGTAGGTGCAGTGCCCGAGGTGCCAGCCCAGCGGACTCAGGTCGGGGTGGTATTGCTGGCGATAGTCGTCGTGCTGCAGGGGTTCAAGCAACGCCATGACCAGGTCCTGTGCCAGACGGAGTTCGTCCAGCAGCGCAGCGCGGTTCACAGGGCGAGTAACTCGGGTGGTTTGTCTGGTTCGATAATCAGCAGGTGGTGTTCCGGAACCGGCTGCCAGAAACTGTCTTCCGTGAGACGCTCGGAAGCAATCAGCTGTCCACCGGGAAACAGTTCGTCATCAGTCGTGTAATAGAGGGACGGACACTCATGGTTTATTGCGTGGCGCGCGGCGTACAGGTTGACGCTATCAGTAACAATGATATTCAGCAGTGCCGCCTGGGTTGTCAGCATGTCCGTGAGCAGGAGAAACAGCTGGTCGATGGCATCCGGCAGCTCCAGGGAGGTGTCATCCAGCAGTAATTGTCGCAGACAGGCAAACAGATATTCAGAGTCCGTATTGCCGCGTATGTCTGCTGCAATTTCAGGCACCAGCATGGCGGTGATTTCCGGCTGCACGCAGTGATGGAACTCCCTGATGAAGCCGTTGTGAATAAATAATCGCTGTTCATCGCAGAAAGGAGCCGTGTTGAACTGATGCACCGGATTGCCCGCTGTTGCGCTGCGTACCTCGGCGAGCCAGAGCGGGGCTGACAGTGCGCGTGCAAGGTGCGGCAGGTTGCTGTCAGACCAGATAGGCAGGGCACTGGTGTAGATCGCAGGTGCGCCGTCCGGGTTGTACCAGCCAATGCCGAAACCGTCGGCATTGAATTTGGCATATTTCAGTTCTTGCGGTTCCCAGGATTGCCGGTAAAGGCTGTGTGGCGGCGCCAGCAGAAACTGTTGCAGGGAAATGGCAGGTCCAAGATAGGCGGCGAGTCTGCACATGGGCTATAGCGGGCTATTTTAGTAGATATTCAAGCAATGCTTTCTGTGCATGCAGGCGGTTTTCCGCTTCATCCCAGACGACGCTCTGTGGGCCGTCAATGACATCGACGGCGACTTCTTCGCCGCGATGTGCCGGCAGACAGTGCATGAACAGCGCGTCCGTTGCAGCGGCCTTCATGATGCGGGCGTCAACCTGATAGTTGGCAAACGCTTTCTCGCGTTGAGCCCGTTCCTTTTCCTGTCCCATGCTGACCCAGACATCGGTGGTTACCAGGTCGACATTGCCTGCAGCCTCCACGGGATCGCGCACTATTACTGCGCTGGCCCCTGCTGCCTGCAGGATTGATGTGTCCGGGTCATAGCCTTCGGGGCAGGCAATGTTGAGGGTGAAGCCGTATTGACGCGCAGCGTTAATATAGGAATGACACATGTTGTTGCCAGCTCCGATCCATGCAACTGTCTTGCCGCGGAAATCACCACGGTGTTCAAACCAGGTCTGCATGTCAGCCAGCAACTGGCAGGGGTGATACAGGTCTGTCAGCGCATTAATAACGGGAACTTCGGAGTTGGCTGCAAAGCGTTCGAGGTTTTCATGTTCGAATGTCCTGATCATGATGATATCGACCATGCGCGACAGTACGCGCGCTGAATCTTCAATAGGCTCGCCGCGCCCGAGTTGCGTATCACGCGGCGACAGAAAAATAGCCGTGCCGCCGAGTTGTGCCATACCGGCTTCGAAAGACACCCGCGTGCGGGTGGATGATTTCTCAAACACCATCGCCAGTATCTTGTTTTTTAACGATGCATGCGGGGTTCCGGCCCTGAGCAGGGCCTTGAGTTCAATGGCGCGCTTGATTAGCCCGTACAGTGTGTCAGGCGAAAGATCGAGCAGGGAGAGAAAGTTCTGATGCGGCATGAATTACTGACCTAAAAACTCACGTATCAGAGTGCTGACCTGCTCGACAATTATGTCGGCCTGCTTCTCCGTCAGTATTAGTGGGGGTAACAGGCGTACCACCCGGTCTGCAGTGACATTAATCAATAGACCTTGTTCTACTGCCTTTCTGACCAGTTCGCCGCAGGGTTTGTCGAGTTCAATGCCGATCATCAGGCCGAGGCCACGAATATCGATAACACCATTCAGCCCGGCCAGTGCAGCCGAGAAACCGGTCAGCAAATGCGCACCCAGTTTCCCGGCATTGGCAACGCATTGTTCCTGTTCCATTGATTCCAGTACGGCGATGGCTGCACGACAGGCCAGCGGGTTACCGCCAAAGGTGGTGCCGTGGCTGCCGGGTTGCATCATGTCGGCGGCTTTACCGCTCGCCATACAGGCACCGATAGGGACGCCGTTACCGAGGGCCTTGGCCAGCGTCACAACATCAGGTTTGGCATTGCCATGCTGGTAGGCAAACCATTTGCCGGTGCGTCCCATGCCGGTCTGAATTTCATCCAGCATCATCAGCCAGTTATTGTCGTCACAAATGGCGCGTATACCGTCGAGGTAGCCTGCGTCCGGAACATTGATGCCGCCTTCCCCCTGTATCGGCTCCAGCAGTATGGCTGCGACGTTCTGACTGTTTGCAGCCACCGTTTTGATGGCATCCAGATTGTTATACGGTACCCGAATAAAGCCCTGTACCAGGGGTTCAAAGCCGGCCTGTACCTTGCGGTTGCCGGTCGCCGTCAGTGTTGCCAGCGTACGACCGTGGAAACTGCGTTCCATGACAATGATGGCGGGGCTGTTGATTCCCCTGCTGTGGCCAAACAGCCGGGCGATTTTTATGGCCGCTTCATTGGCCTCGGCACCTGAATTGGAAAAGAACACGCGGTCCATGCCGGACAGGGCGCACAGTTTGTCTGCCAGCTGCTCCTGCAGTGCAATGCCGTAGAGGTTGGATGTGTGTACCAGCGTGGCGGCCTGTTCAGCGATGGCCCTGGCTACGGCAGGGTGTGCATGTCCGAGCCCACAGACGGCTATGCCGCTGAGTGCGTCGAGGTATTGCCTGTTTTCGCTATCCCATAACCAGACACCTTCACCCCGCTGAAACTGGACCGGAAGACGGTTATAGGTCGACATGATATGTGTTGCCATTTTTACCCTGCCCAAAATAGAAAAGGCAGTCTTTTTCAGACTGCCAGTATTCATCGACCATGATTTTATCGCTGATTGCCTGAAAAGCGCAAACCCGGCCTGAGACCGGGTTTGCAGTTCCTTCGGCGGGTACGCTTGCTTTACCCGTCCATGACGTTTTTTATTTAATAGCCACGGCATCCACTGAAGGACACGGAAAGATTTCTATAAAGGTGTTTATTCTTCCGTGGCAATCAGAGCCGTCTTTATCAGATTGAGGCAGTACTAGAATGGCAGGCCATGCATATGCCCGGTCATGCACATCAGCATCGGGATGGATAACAGAGTGTTGGTGCGTGAAGCCATCAGGGCAACCTTTTTGGCACCGGCGATTTGATCTGCGCTGGCGTCAACAATACCCAGGATCTTTTTCTGGTTCGGCCAGATCAGTACCCAGACGTTGAACAGCATGATGGTGCCCAGCCAGGCGCCGATACCAATGACAACCGCGCCACCTTTCAGCATGAAGGCGTTACCGATACCAACACCCATGATTTCCAGTGTGGCTGCGCCTGTTAACCAGGTTAGTAGTGCAGACCACCGAAACCACAGCAGCGCACGCGGTGCGACGTATTTATTGATGGCGGCGGGACCAGGGCCATCTTTGTCGCCCAGTGCCTGTCCGACAGCCGGAACCTGCACAAAATTGAAGTAATACAACAGGCCTATCCAGACGATGCCAACCAGTACATGTGACCAGACCAGCAGTCCCCAGCCATTCAGGCTGGTAGCGCCCAATCCGAGAACAATAATGACGGAAAGAATGAATCCCGAGATGATGGTACCCAGAATAGAATTTAAAGGGTTCATGCAGTTAACTCCTTGGTTGTCCGCAGCTTGTGTGTTGTTGCGGTGTGTTTTGAAATAGGCGACTAAAATACTCAGGAATGGGAGGATACGGCAGCAGTTGCGACTTTGCAATATGCTATTCGGCTATGTATCCGTGTAAAATAACCATGCAATACAACTAGATATATGTTTCATCCGGGAGGCTGTCAACGCTGCAGCAGCAAGCAGTGTCACGCTGAACAGCATTGAACCAAGTCTGTTTCCCGGTCGGCTGGCGGCCGTGTGTGACGAAATGGGTGCAGTACTGCAGCGAGCGGCCTTTTCGACCAATATCCAAGGACCGGCTGGATTCTTCCTGTGCGATGTTTGGGTCACCGGGTGATGCCGTCATCGTTAATGAACCGTTTTTGGCGGAACGCACCTGCCATTGCTCGCCCGATACAAATGGAAGATGATCTGGCGGCACAGTTAAGTGCCCATCGCGCCGGGGAGCAGCGTTTTACAGTGCGCCGTCGATGCCAACCCCGGGTTTTGCAGAGCGCAGCCGGAGCGGCTGGTGATAACAGGTACAATGGCAAATTGTTGCCGGGAAAGATCATGCTGAATGTCCGGGAAGGTGAACAATTAACGGTTGCTACGCCCGGCGGCGGTGGTTGGGGCCGGGCAGATGAATGATGCCGGCAAGCCGGTTGCAGTGGTGGTCAGAAATCTTTATAAAATACACGCATAAAGACATAAAGAAGGATTGCTTTACCATGAGAACACTATTTTTGAACCTGCTGCTGATTGTTGCCTGTTTTTACCTTGCGGGGTGTGCGGATCTGACCGGAGGGGGTGTCGGGGCCGGCAGTGAACGGCGCTCATTTCAGGAAGTAAAAGACGACGCCGGGATTACCTCGAAGATTAATACGGAATATTTCAAGGACGAGTTGATTCATACCATAAGAATTGATGTGGACACCCATCGTGGGGTTGTTACCCTGCATGGGTTTGCGGACCACCAGCAAGAAGCCAGCCGCGCAATCGCTATTGCACTGGATACGCCGGGTGTGACCCAGGTGATCTCCAACCTGACTATCAAGAGCCAGGCCATGTCCCGCCGGGGCGTGGTTTACCGCAAGGCCGCGCCTGCAACCGAGGCCGTTGTGCCGGCGTCACAGCAGGAAACAGTTCGCTAGCAGCTATGTGCGGGATATGTGGTGAACTGCGTTTTGACGGGCAAGCGCCTGACAAAACAG
>JAQBDO010000069.1:0-3476 GCA_032124375.1 Gammaproteobacteria bacterium | reverse complement strand
TGCAGCGTTGAACCAATGGTGTTATCCATGTCCCAGCCAAACTGCGGCCGCGTCACCCGGTGCATGGCGGCCAGCCCTTCTCCCAGCGCAGCAAGGACACCATACCCGCCCGGTTCCAGGTCCTCCAGCACCAGGTAAGCGGAGTCGCCATCATCGCCCCAGCACACCGGCTCGGGTACTCTCAGGGTATGACTGCCCTGTAATTCCCGCAGTCCCAGCGCCTCGGCCACAAACATGTCTGCCCGGCTGGCAGTGTTCAACTTTACAAAATAACTGTCATCACCATAGCGCACACGCATGGTCTGGTTGATGCAGCCACCGCCTGTCGCTATCTGCCCTGATAACTCGCCCTGCCTGCCGGTAGCAGCTGCTATATCAGCAGCAATGCTGTCCCATAGCGACATGTTACCCCCGATATCTTGCAGCCTGGTCAAAGGACGAACGCAGCAGCCGCGCTGCCGTCATGCGCCCCTGTGTCTGCACCAGCGTGCGGCAAAATTCAAACTGCTTGCTGAGTTCCGCTGGCGGCGATTCGCGCTTTGCCTGGTAATCCGTAAAGATCCCGTTGCAAAACAAGGGGGCCAGGCTCTCATCAAAGGTAACCACCACGGTAGCAGTTCGGGCTCGAGGCAATTTCAGTAATCGTGCGCGAGACGTTCGTGCAAGGGACTGCTACGCGGAAAATGCGCGCGCAAAAACTCCATCTGGTCAGACAACACCCGGCGACCTTGCAGGTAAATATACTCGGCGTGTGTCGGTATAAACGGCACGGCCAATAACTGCATGGCCGCCTGCTCCGGTGTCCGGCCTGCCTTATGGTTGTTACAGCGCCGACAGGCAGTGACGACATTGTTCCAGATATCCTCGCCACCCTGAATCACCGGAGTGACATGGTCGCGTGACAACTCGCTGTACTTAAAGGTTTCACCGCAATAAAGACACACATGGGAATCACGTTTAAACAATGCGGGATTATTCAGCGGCGGGATATAACGATCACGAAACTTGGTCAGCAACCGATTGTGACCGAGCGTCGCAATAATGGAGTTCACTTCTATAAAGCTGCGTCGACCGGTTCGTGCACAGATACCACCGTGCACCCGATACAATAGTGTGCCGCAGGTATAGGCCACCTGATCCAGATGATAGAGACGCACCGCGTCCTGGTAGCCGACCCATTCGAGCGGCATACCCGAGACGTCTGTCCTCAGCACCTGATGACTCAGATCCAGCATTTCAGCACCTCTGAAGAGACCCGTGAAGCGCCTGCAATCGCGCCGTTCACGGCATCAAAAACAGATATTGCAATATTTCCACGAGACTACCATGTTGCTAAAAGGCACGCCATAAACGGGGCTCTGCAGACAGCCGCCGCCGTGAGGTCCGAAACATGCGCCGAGGCTTGAATAGTAGCGTCAAAACACGCTAATATCCCGACCGCTTGACCAACAAACACCTTTATTATTAATCAATCTGTGTAACTTGCCCCGGGCTCTCCGCACGACAAGTCGCATCGGAGGTCGCTATGCCGATTCGCATCGCTGTGCCCAAAGAGACCCTGGCTGGTGAACACCGGGTTGCCCTGACCCCTGAAGTCGTCCGCAAACTGGCCAAACTCGACGTTGAAGTCCTGATCGAGGCCGGTGCCGGTGCCCGCGCGCACTACCCGGACGCCGACTACGACGCCGCCCGCATCGTCACCGACACGGATGCCCTCTACAAGGAGGCTGATGTAGTGCTGGCGGTACAACCGCCATCAGCGGATACCATTAGCAAGCTGCGCGAAGGCAGTATTTTCATAGGCTTGTTGCTGCCGTTCCAGCGCACCGAACACATTAGCGGCCTGAAAGATGGCAATATCACCAGTTTCGCCATGGAACTGGTGCCACGCATTTCACGCGCACAGAGCATGGATGTACTGTCATCACAGGCCGCCGTCGCCGGTTACAAGGCAGTGCTGATGGCGGCCAATCTGTCTGGAAAGTTTTTCCCCATGCTCACCACGGCCGCTGGCACCATTCGGCCGGCCAAGGTCGTCATCATCGGTGCCGGTGTAGCCGGTCTGCAGGCAATAGCCACGGCCCGCCGTCTCGGCGCCATCGTGGAAGGCTACGATGTGCGCGCCGCCACCAGGGAACAGGTAGAATCGCTGGGCGCAAAATTTATAGATATCAACATCGCTGCCGAAGGCAGTGGTGGTTACGCCCGCGAACTGACCGAGGCAGAGAAACAGCAGCAACAGGCTGTTCTGGCAGAACATATTGCAGCAGCAGACGTGGTCATCACCACCGCAGCGCTGCCGGGCAGACCCTCCCCAAAGATCATCCCGACAAGCATGGTGGACGGCATGAAACCCGGCTCGGTCATCGTCGACCTGGCGGCCGAGGGCGGGGGAAACTGCGAACTCACCCGGGCCGGTGAAACCATAGACCACAACGGCATCACCATCTACGGCCCGCTCGACGTGCCGAGCATGCTCGCGGTACACGCCAGCGAGATGTACGCCAAAAACCTGCTGAATTTTCTCGCCCCCATGATTCAGGACGGCCGGCTGAGCCCTGACTGGGACGACGAGGTCATCGCCGACAGCGCACTCACCCACGCCGGAGAGATACGCCATGCACCGACGCGCACGCTGCTTGAAGGAGACGCATCATGATTGAAGGAATGACAGCGCTCTATATCTTCATGCTGGCCGCCTTCACCGGCTATGAAATCATTGGACGGGTACCGGCCATCCTGCATACCCCGCTGATGTCGGGCTCCAACTTTGTCCACGGCATTGTGCTGGTGGGCGCGATGGTGGCCATGGGCCACGCGCACACAACACTGCAACTGGTCATCGGCTTCATCGGTGTCGCACTCGCTGCCGGCAACGCCGTCGGCGGCTATGTCGTCACCGAGCGCATGCTCGAGATGTTCAAGAGCAGCAAGGGGAGCAACTGATGGATAATTTAATAGAAGTCAGTTACTTCGCCGCGGCTGTCCTGTTTATCCTGGGTCTCAAGAGGATGAGCTCGCCGGTCACTGCACGCAGCGGCATTATCTGGGCCGGCGTCGGCATGCTGGTCGCTACCCTGATTACCTATTTACACCCCGATGTTGGTAATTACCTGCTGATGACCGTTGCCATCATTATTGGCGGTGGTGCCGCACTGTGGTCGGGCAAAAAGGTCGCCATCACCGACATGCCGCAAATGATCGCCCTCTATAACGGTATGGGTGGTGGTGCCGCGGGTGCGATTGCCGCGGTGGAACTGCTCAAGGGTGAGTTCGACTCGCAGACTTTCCTGATACTCGCCATTCTCGGCGCACTCATCGGCTCGGTGTCGTTCTCGGGCTCACTGGTTGCCTTTGCAAAACTGCAGGGCTGGCTGCGCCGCCCGATGCGTTTTCCGGGACAGCAGATCTTCAATATTGTCGTGTTCCTGGCTGCCGCTGGCTTTGGTGCCCTGATAATCGTACAAGCTGAATTC
>JAQBDO010000068.1:0-8319 GCA_032124375.1 Gammaproteobacteria bacterium | reverse complement strand
ATTCCTGAACTGACACCGCCTTATACCTTCCCGTAAGACTGTAAATACCCGCCTGATATCCTGTGATTATATAATTGATTTGGTGGGCGATACTGGGATTGAACCAGTGACCCCTGCCGTGTGAATCTGTTATTACACCCGTTCTGTTTCAGGGATTTATAGGATATCACAAGAGATAACAGTCACATAGTTTGTTTCCGGATAAGGCCGAATCACGCTGAATTTTGTTCGCACTGTGACAAAATTGTGACAAGGATTTTGTCCATGCACAGGGTTAATAATTTCTGTTTCTTCTATGTTTTAAAGTTTCCGGTTGTTATCGATAGTCAGTAATGCTAAACCCAGTTCTCAACTTTTAACCCCTTGATCCGGGCAAAGTGTTTCTGGTTATTCGTTACTAACACAGCCTTGATGCTTTTCGCATGTGCGGCAATCATCATATCCATGGCCCCGATCGGTTGGCCTCTGGCTTCCAGGTCAGCACGGATTTTCCCGTACTGTTCTGCGGCCGCACTGTCCCAGTCGATCACATCCAGATGTTGCACGAAGTCATCGATAATGGGGCGATTGATTCGTTTGGAACTGGATCGCTCCACACCGTATAGCAGTTCTGCATAGGTTACTGTGGATATGCAGATCTGTTCCATAGCGAGCTTGCGGAAATGCTCCAATACACCGATGGGTCTTTCCCGGATAATGTAGCTGCACGTGTCCGTGTCCAGCATATACAGCTTCATCCGAACAGTTCCCGTTTCTCCGCTTGCAGGTCCACACGCTCGGTCATGAAATCGTCGGTCGGATGCGCGGAAGAATTGAAGAAATCCTCCCAGGATGCGGGCTTCTCAGACAGGATGACTTCGTCGCCTTCTCTCCGAATAAAGACCTCAGAACTCTCGAAACGGAATTCTTTCGGCAGCCGGACTGCCTGGCTTCGTCCCGTCGTGAACAGTTTTGCAATTTTAGTCATGGCGCTCTCTATATCAGCAATGATAGATACCATGATATATATCATGTGGCGGGGTTGATTTCAAGGTGAAATTTCCACAGGTGTGCTCCAGGTCATCCGCAGTAGCAGTGCCGTTCACCGTTTCAAGGATGCGATACACTGCAAGGAGATTCAGGATGGCTGGTATCGCTTTTGCGGTCAAATCCTGAACTGGCGATAGGACCGGTAGCTTGTTTTCAAGCCGCATAAAGTGTTTCCCGGTTCCGCAGTATGCTTTCCAGGAAATAAGGGTTGGTAATGGCTGTCGTTGACACCAGTTCAATGCGGCGATCAAACAGTGTCGTCAGGTCCTCGTAGAAACCCAGATAGGCATCCGCATACGCGGCGGGTTCGAGATCCTCAAACATGACAAGTAAGTCAAGGTCACTGGACACCGGGTTAAACTCGCCGGAAGCTGCGGAGCCGAACAGTTCCAGTCTCCGTACGTGGTAACGGCGGCACAACTCTTCCAGTTCATCACGATATTGTGCAATGGCGGAAACCATGAACTCGACTCTATTAAGTATTAAGTGTTTACCAAATATAGCGTCAGGCAGAGACAGGGTCGAGATGGGTATGTACCGCCATCAGGATGATTACCTGCACCCTTTTTGTGTTCGAACAAACCACGACATTATTTAGCTGTTTCGATACTTGCCCAATTTCAGTTCATCCCACATCCAGCGGCTGTTGTACGGCTCTTGTCCCTGGCTGGCGGCGCGGCGCAGTTCGTTATTCTCCAGATGCTTCAGCCACTCGATGACTTTCTCACGTCCCTTTTTGCTTCTGGCGCATTGCCGCGGGGTCTTGTTGTCGAGGGCAGGAATGGGTTCATCCAGGCACTGGCGGTAGTGTTGATCCAGAGTGTTGTGGATGATCTCGGCTGCGATTTCCGGATCAATGGTGTCGGTCGACTCCCGGTGTCCAGTGTCTTGCTGGTGGTTTTCATTCTCAGCCATCAGTTGTTCAGGTGTCTGCAGCTTGCTCAGGGCCGGGCCGACGAGACCGTGCAGCAGTGCCTCCAGGATTCCTTGGCCACGTTGCGACCGTTCCATGGAATTGGTGGTAAGCATCAGCACCCCCGGCTTCAATTCCAGTGTGCCGCTGATAGGGTGCTGTCCATCCCGAAGGGTATCGATGGCTACGCCGCCTTGTTTCTTGCCGGTGTTGGCATCCGGTTTCGGCAGCCATATCCAGGTGTGTTCATCCGGGTTGTCTCGCTCCCAGTCAGGCGCATCATCGAGGCGCTGGGCTATGTCTTCAAATTGTTCGGCAAGAAACGGAAAACGTGTTTCGGTAAATATCAGTGCCTCGCCATCGCGGTTGACCATTTCGGGTAGCGACTCATGCAGGCGTTCCAGGGTATGCACGAGCCAGATGGAAGTGAAGGCAGGGCAGGCATCCTGCAGAAATCGTTCGTCCAGGTTGTCTGATGAAATCCTGGCAATGGCCTCCTTGCCAGCTGCCCGCGAGAGCTCTTTTTTGAATTGTTTTCGTGACTCAGTCAGTACCCTGAGCAGGCTTTGTGATGCTTCCCGGGGAAACGGCAGGATTCCGCCGGAAAAGACTTGCTTGCTATTCATTGTTAATACACGGGCCGCTATCCGATCCCACTTGACGAGATTCTTTGTGCCCATGCGCTCATGGACACGGAACGTTTCTCTGCCCCGCACCAGGTCGCGCAAGTCGCAATGATGGCCGGGGGAGACCTCGACCACCTCGTACAGGGACAGGACAGAATCCCGAAGATTCTGTAGATAGCGGCGGCCAGGAACACTCTCGCGCCAGCCACGGCGCTCCAAATAATCGTCGATAACGTTCTTGTCGTCCGGCGGCAAGCTGCGACTGATAAAGTCCTCGAACATCAGACCAAACAGCATGCCCCCGTAGCCATGCTCTGCAAGCTCTTCGCCCAGTTCTTCCTGGCTGATGCCAATGCGGTCGCATACGGGAGCAAGATGGGTGTCGAACACGGCCGACTGTTCGTCCGACCACTCGGGTCGGTCCGCCCAATTCATAATGTTGCGGATGGCTTTGTCAGTCTCGCTACGTTTCCCCATGTTTGTAAGTTCCATTCGTTGTTTGACATGGTGCGGCAACAAATCAAATGTCCGGGTGACAATGACAGATTAAAAAATCTGTTGCTGGACTAGGAGGAATTATACGGAGTATTTAACAATACTCCGTATAAAACGTTGAATTCCTGTCCTGTAGTTTGGTCATGGGTCGGAGCTGAGCGCAGCCCATTTACATGCCTTCGGGATGCTCGACGTAGTATCAAACCTACACGTCAGAATGGAATTCTGTGCTTTTCAGGTAATTAAGAAGGCAGGCTTCAGTGTCAAACATTTTCGCCGCTCGCGATGGTGTTTTTTTGTGTCTGAAAAAACCACGACAACACTTGACGGGATTTAGCATGGAACGACTGTGAAATCCCGTGTCTTATGGCGCCTCTGAAGTGACTACAAGGTTTGCAACGGAGGCACGACGTGAACACAGAGGATTCAACGAAAGACGGGAGGTACTACACCGATACCGAGATCGCCGGGCTGCTGGGAATTACACTCGGGCGATTGCGTAACAAGCTCTGCGCCGGCAGTCCGCTGCCGCCACGTATTCAGCCACCCGGTTGTCGCAACCGGTTATGGCCTTGCCAGGCGGTACATGAGTGGCTGGAACAGTTCATTGTTACGGAAGCTGGTTCTGCTGCGCACGATTCATCACCCCGTCGACGCGGACGTCCGACCAAGCAGGAGGCGCGGGCGAGGCGGTGAGTATCGCGGCAATGAACTGGGCTTGGGAACAGAAGCTCAAGCCCACTCCAAAACTGATCCTGATGGCGCTGGCCGATGCCGCCAATGACTTCGGTGTGTGCTGGCCCAGTGTGTCGACGGTGGCGACAAAATGTTGTGTTTCCATTCGAACCGTTCGTCGAGTCATGCAACTGCTGGTTGACCGCAAACTGTTGCTCTCCGAGTCACGTTATCGCAAGGACGGTTCCTGCTCTTCGAACCGGTACCGGTTGCAATTGGAAGGGGGTGACAGATTGTCACCGGCCCCTGAACCCTGTGACACCACCCCAGGTCAGCCGTGCGAGGGTCCCCCTGACACAGGTGGCATACCAGGAACCACCATAGGAACCCAAAAGGAATCACTACCACCACAGACAACGGCGTCCGGAGCGGTCGTTTCCAAATCTGTTGGAAGTGGTGGTGGGGAATTATCTGATCTTGAATACCCCAAGACCCTGTCAGCGGCCGAGCAGGGAGAGGCCAGGAAAAAACTCGCAGGCATTCCTGCTGGCCTGTCGCAGCAACTCCTCGATGAACTTGCCGCAAGCATTGGGGCCAATGTCATTCAGTCAACACCGTTGGCTTATCTGCGTGGCCTGATCACGCGAGCTCGTGCCGGCACGTTCACGCCGGAGGGTGCCTTGCGGATAGCGGATCAGCGTAAGTGCAGGGCAGAGGTCGACTCTGCAATAAGGTGCAGCGAAGACAGTGGCAGTGTCTACTCGCCTGCCGCAGTCGATCCGGATAATCCACTGGTCAGAAAGATGCTAGACATTCAGCGCAGGCTGCAAGATAAGAACCGTGAGCCGGGTTGACTCTGGGACAGGCGTATTCTGAGTCTTCGCGCACTGCCATTAAATTTTGCACTCCGCCGAACCTCAAGTACTTATTGCGTACACGCTTGGTTCGGGATCGAGCGGGTGTTGAATATCGACACCCCGTATATCTTATATAGGGGTGGTACCCCGGGTACCACCCCTTCGTTTTAACTTTCGCCCATAACAGATTGATTTTCTGTTGGTGCTCGCCTGCCAAGCAGCTTCCGCATTTCGGCTATCTGTACATCTGTTCAGACAAATAGAAATGAATGAGTGGGTCTAATTTCAGTGCAAAAGTGGTTCAATATTCGGCGCAAATCAACAGTGCACAGAATAAGATTTGTGACCAACACGATCCTGCATGGCGAGATATAGTAATGTAACTCAATAAGTTGCATTGCATACTTAATATCAGAGTGTGCGCACCGGGTGAGCACATAGTCTGGTTGAGGTATATCGTCTTAGCCATTGAATTAGATAGGTTCCCACGTCTCACACTGTAAATCACCGCCGTGTTGTGATCATGGGTGGCGTCTTACACCCGGAGTTTGCTATGGAGGGCAGCAGGCCTAATGCTGATCAGGCAGCAATGTCATCACTGTTCACCAGGTGAACACCCCATTAGCTTAAGAACGTGATGTAACTGATTGAATGTCTGGCCGTATACAGTGTGGAATGAACGAGAAGGTGCGACAGTATGGACCGTGACCATCCGCCTGCCGAAGTTGGTCCTGATAACCCGCTGGTCAAAAAACTGGTCGATATACAGAGCCGGTTGAATGAGAAGAAGCGAGGGACGGATTGACTCGTCGCCGATTATGCCCAGGGCATACCTCTAATGACATGAAGAAGGCCGAGTAACTGTCTGATCCATTTCGTTGCAAAATCACTATCTCCGGATGCAGTCAGACTAAGTGGTACCTCTACCACCCGGTGTGATGTCAACTCATGGAACTCAACAATACAGGACAAACTTAAAAACAGTGGATGTTACCCAGGGTACCACCTGGTGCTGTGAGGTTACGCACCTTCTGACACTGGATTCATCTTTCAACAACTGCTCCCACGTGGAGCACATGACTGACTTCAAGATCATGATGTAACTCATTGAATGTCGGTTCGCGCTCCGGGGTACAAGCGAAATGCCGGTTTCCCCGGGAAACCGACTATTGACTTCAAGTCAAAGATGTAACCGCCTGAAAGTGAGTGGCAGCCACGAGCATTAGCCGTTTGAGCATCGAGTTCGAATATGACAGGCAGATTTCAGTGGGATCACTTCGGGTATGCGCGAAGGCAGTGCAAGCCTCCGAATGCAACCGATGTGACAGGCGAATGCCTGGCGCAAGGCTTGCTTGACCCGAAGGCGCACTCGTCACTAGTCAGCGAAGCGGGGTAGTGACGAGGGCGGAAAACCCGTTAACGGCGCGGCCTTGCGATTGGATTTCAAGGTTACAGTTGGGTTACGTGTTATTACACTGCTGCCCTCGATCGATTTTAACCGTGGCCACTGCGTGTACTAGTGGCAATTGAGCGCATTCGGATCCTGTGACGCGCAACGGCTGTCAGCCGTGGATCCATCTTCCAAATCGAACCGATCTTAGGGTCGGCTCATACCCGCAGGCACCTGCCTGCATTTACTCGACGAGCAGAGACGCCCACCCCTGGCGGTGCCGTTGATGCTCATTTTCCATAAACCGCGGACGTGTTCCGCACATTTAAAAGGAGGTGCTTTATGAAGCCACCCTGAAAGAAGGCCCGTGAGGGCATGTTGGCCAGCGCTGGGCCATTACCCAAAAGGGAAAAACAGTGTTGCCTGAGACCAGGCATATTCAGGTCGTATGGGAGTGGTGTCCCGCGGTCGTACCGCGCAAGCGGGCCTCGGTAGTTATTGCTGCCAGGTGACCATAAACACTTACCTAATGGAGATAACACCATGAGAGACCTGAACTACCAACTCAAACAGCTCTGCCACCGCAATCGGGATGGCAGTTATGCAACACAAGCCAAGCGGATGCATCTGATGCTGATCGCTGACCAGTTATATGACCTGGGATTTCGTGGCATGAAGCTACGCTCGGTGAAGCAAAAGCAGGTCGATGCACTGGTCAAGGACTGGTTGCGACAGGGACTGGCGGTCGGAACGATCAAGAAACGGATGGCGGTTCTGCGCTGGTGGGCAGAGAAGGCCGACCGTCGGAACGTTGTGGCGCGCTCTAATGCCTACTACGGGATCCCGGATCGGCAGTTCGTCACGAATGCATCCAAAGGAAAGGCGGTCGGTATCGAGGAGATGAATTGGCTAAACGTCCGGATAGGGAAGAAGCGGTCATTCAGCTATGGCTAATATTAGGTTCGACTGAAGGTCCGAGATGGGATCCATCCCGGAAGTACAGAATTTTTCTTTAAAGGTCAGGAAAGTACTGTAGTCGGACATTCATACTCAGGCGGCTTCGGCATTGCGTACACACTTAGCAGGCATTAGCTCTAACGCCTAGTATCTGGCCTTGTCACGCCGGGGCGGCCAGGCACCGGCATTACTACATTCCGACCAAGGCAGCCAGTATGCTGCGGCTGACTATCAGGCCATGCTCAAGACGCACAACATCAGGTGTTCCATGAGTCGCAAGGGAAACTGGTGGGATAATGCAGTGGCTGTACGCTTCTTCCATACTTTAAAAACCGAGCTGGTGCACCATGAGGATTACCAAAGCCGGGATGCAGCTAGAACCAGTATCTTCGAATATATTGAGGTCTTCTATAATCGTCAGCGGCTATGCGCTGGGGTAAATGGAAGATCACCTTCACCGAAATGTACAGAGCCCTGCCAACCGCCTGGAAGAAGAGCCCGAGTTGGCCGCTCATTACCAACCTCCGTCTCGATCCCTATGTCCTCTGGTTCTCGGATTTGGAATGTCTCAGATGTTCGCGGTAGCGAAGCTCGCCAGTGTGATCTGTAAGGTGAATCCTGAAGGATCTTGGTAGCGAGAAATCTAATCGGGCGGATCAGTAACAAGCAGTCTCAGGTGGTGTGCCGGGATTTACTCAAGTGCGCTAACCTCAAATATCCCAACCGCCCGGTGAGGGCACGCATGCCGGGTGGTGTGGGAGTTGCGCCTTGTAAGCGCATGAAGTTCAGTGGTCTGAGATGGCCGCCCTGGCAAAGCCTAGCCAGCAGCCGGGTACCGAGTCTTGCGTGGGGTCCGGTGACGGTCACTGCGAAGCGTAGACAGGGAGACTGTAGGCCGAAACGAAAGTGAACGGAGTGTTAATCCCGAAATCGAACGTGATCGAAATAGCCGACTCTATCTCTCAAAGGGGAAGGCGGAATTGTGTTATGCGTGATGGTGAGCGTAATGCGGTGTTTCCGGGGTTCGTACCGTCAGCATGCAGTCAAAGGACGTCATGGGAACAAGGGAGATCCGTCTGGTTCAAGCGGAGCTTGTAGGGTCTGACAAGCTAACTATGCGAGGAAGATTCGATGACCATTCGGAAGTCAGACTGGTTGATAGTACTCTGAGATCGGGAGAGCCGGTTACATGGGGAAGCGGCCAGCAGGTAGTGAATCGTTCTAAGGAAATATGACCTCCATTCAATGGGAGGAAACGGTCTTCTATGCAAAGAGAGGAATCACCAGTCATGGTAACAGAACTGGAACGAATAGCAGCGAAAGCTCGTTGTGAACCAGAGCTTCGGTTTACCTCACTGGCTCATCATATAACGCGGG
>JAQBDO010000067.1:0-6929 GCA_032124375.1 Gammaproteobacteria bacterium | reverse complement strand
CGGCATGATCGGTTTATTGCGTGGCAGGATTCTCGACAAGCAACCCCCGCAGTTATTGCTGGATGTGCATGGCGTCGGCTATGAAATCGATGCCCCGATGACAACGTTTTATGATCTGCCGGGCGTAGGCGAAGAAGTTATCCTGTTTACCCACCTGGCTGTGCGTGAAGATGCGCACACGCTGTACGGTTTTGCAAAACGCACTGATCGGGAGTTGTTCCGTAATCTGTTAATAGTTAACGGTGTCGGTGCGCGACTGGCGTTGGCCATTCTGTCCGGCATGGAAACGCGGGTGTTTATTACCTGTGTGCAGGCGGGTGATGCCGGTGCGCTGGTGAAGTTGCCGGGTATTGGCAGGAAGACTGCCGAACGCCTCATCATCGAATTGCGTGACCGGCTTGAATTATCCCTGGAGGCATCGTCCGCGACGGCCTCTGCCACAGCGGCGATGGCCTCCAGTCCGGTGGAAGATGCGGTCAGTGCGCTGGTCGGGCTCGGTTACAAACCGCAGGAGGCCAGTCAGATGGTGCGTGCGCTGCAAACGGCCGATCTGTCGTCCGAGGAAATCATTCGCGGTGCCCTGCAAGCGGCAGTGCGGTAACGCTCCGATATCTTTGCAATCACTTGATTTAGTCCGCTGCAGAACCGACACTAGCCGCCATGATTGAAGCCGATCGACTGGTCACGCCCAAGGGTTCCAAAGAGGACGAAATGCTTGATCGCACCGTTCGCCCAAAGTGCCTCGCCGATTACGTGGGGCAGCCGCAAGTCTCTGAACAAATGGAGATATTTATCCAGGCGGCAAAAGGCCGGGGTGATGCGCTTGACCACACGCTGATCTTTGGCCCACCGGGACTCGGCAAGACGACACTGGCGCATATCATCGCCAACGAAATCGGGGTGAACCTGCGGCACACCTCTGGACCGGTGCTGGAGCGCGCCGGTGACCTGGTGGCGCTGCTGACCAATCTGGAACCCAACGATGTGTTGTTTGTGGATGAAATCCACCGCCTCAGCCCGGTCGTGGAGGAAATCCTCTACCCGGCCATGGAGGACTTCCAGCTGGACATTATGATCGGCGAGGGACCGGCGGCGCGTTCCATTAGGCTGGATCTGCCACCCTTCACACTGGTGGGTGCCACCACCCGTGCCGGGCTGTTGACGTCACCGCTGCGCGACCGTTTTGGCATTGTGCAGCGGCTGGAGTTTTACAACGCGGCCGATCTGGCATTCATTCTGCGCCGCGCGGCCGGTATTCTGGATGTGGATATTGATGCCGAGGGTGCGCTGGAACTGGCGCGCCGTTCGCGCGGTACGCCGCGCATCGCCAACCGCCTGCTGCGGCGGGTGCGTGATTATGCCGAGGTCAAGGCCGACGGCCGTGTGACGCAGTCGATCGCCAAAAAGGCAATGAAAATGCTGAATATTGATGAACTGGGTTTTGACAGCCAGGACCGCAAGCTGTTGCTGACCATTATTGAGAAATTTGACGGTGGTCCGGTCGGTGTCGACAGCCTGTCTGCGGCTATCGGTGAAGAACGTGGCACTATCGAGGATGTACTGGAGCCGTACCTGATTCAACAGGGTTTTATTATGCGTACGCAGCGTGGGCGTATGGCGACGCGCAACGCCTATTTGCACTGCGGGCTGAAACCACCGCTGGCACTGGCAGCCGAACCGCTGCAGTTGCTGGTTGAAGAAACAGGCGAGGGAGTGTCGCACTAGCACACAGCATGGCGTTTTTTTTTACACAGTTACCCGGTTGCCCAATCGTTGTCACGCTGATTTCCCGGTCCGGGGAATTTACCGCGGCCACTGTGGTCACTAATGCCAGCAGGGAATATTGATCCCGGTGTCCATGTTCCAGTGGCAGGTGCGCGTTTATTACGAAGATACGGACAGTGGCGGCGTGGTGTATTACGCCAATTATCTGCGGTTTATGGAACGTGCGCGCACTGAATGGATGCGTGCGCTGGGCTTTGAGCAGGATCAATTAATCAGGGAGGAGGGAATTTTGTTTGCCGTACGTTCTGCCCATGTTGAATTTCTGCAACCGGCACGTTTTAACGATCTGCTCAGCGTCAGTCTCGATGTGGTGCATCGCGGACGCGCCAGTCTGACCTTGCAGCAAACGGTCGCCAGTGTTGCCGATGAGCGGGTGCCGCTGTGTAGTGCACAGATAAAGATAGCGTGTCTTGATGCAGTGGCCTTTCGTCCGCATCCCATACCCGATTACATCCTGAAGGAGATCCCGGATGCCAGCTGACTTGTCCTTTTTTCACCTCATCCTCGGCGCCAGCGTGGTGGTGCAGCTGGTGATGTTGCTGTTGCTGGGGGTCTCCATGGTTTCATGGACCATGATCTTCCGCCGCCGCAGCGTGCTGAAGGAAGCGCGCATTGCGGCAGACGAGTTCGAAGATCGCTTCTGGTCCGGCGGCGATCTGGCCACCCTGTTCCGCGAGGTCTCGGCACAGTCGCAACACGCCATCGGTATGGCGGGTATCTTCCAGTCAGGCTTCAACGAGTTTGCGCGTTTGCGCAAGCAGCCAGGCGCAGACCCGCGTGCAGTCGTTGAAGGTGCACAACGCGTGATGCGTGTGCAGTTGTCACGCGAAACCGATGATCTGGAAACACATTTGTCGTTTCTCGCAACGGTTGGATCAACCAGTCCCTATGTCGGCCTGTTCGGTACCGTGTGGGGCATTATGAATTCGTTTCGCGGGCTGGGTAATGCGCAGCAGGCGACCTTGTCGATGGTGGCCCCCGGCATAGCCGAGGCGCTGATCGCAACGGCCATGGGGCTGTTTGCCGCGATTCCGGCGGTGATTGCCTATAACCGTTATTCCAATGACGTGGAGCGACTGATTAACCGTTACGACAATTTTCTGGAAGAGTTCTCAACCATCCTGCAACGTCAGGCGCATGCCTGATTGTCGCCGCTTAACTGTAACTAACGATATATATAAAGATAATGGCCCGCCAGCGCATACGTAAAAGACCCATGGCCGAGATTAACGTCGTGCCGTATATCGATGTGATGCTGGTGATGCTGGTGATTTTCATGATCACAGCGCCGTTGCTGACGCAGGGGGTCAAGGTCGACCTGCCCGAGGCTTCCGCCGAACCGATTGAGGATCCGGATAATGAACCGCTGGTCGTGAGTGTCGATGCCAGCGGGAATTTATACCTGAATGTGGGTGAGGCGCCTGACGATGCCATCGCCGCGGATGAGCTGGTGCAGACGGTGGCAGCGGTGTTGAGACGCCAGCCGCAGAAGTCTGTGCTGGTGCGCGGTGATCATGCCGTTGATTACGGCGCCGTTGTCTCTGCCATGGTACTGCTGCAGCAAGCAGGTGCGCCCAATGTGGGGCTGGTCACAGAACCGCCGGAGCAGTAGACCGGGCTATGTGGAAAGCTGTGCGCGAAAATCCCCGTGCCGTGACCTATGCGGTACTGATGCATGTGGGGCTGTTGCTGTTGCTGGTGGTTAGCCTTGACTGGACACCGGATAGCGTTAAACCCGGCACCAACAAGCCTATCCAGGCAGAACTGGTCGACATGAGCAAGCTGCGCAAAATCGAGGCGCAGAAGGAGCTTGAGCAGCAGCGGCTTGAGGCAGCAAAGCGCAAGCAGGAACAGCAACAGCAGGACAAGGTCGAGGCGGAACGCAAACAGAAGGCCGAGCAGGACAAGCAGCGCCAGGCAGAGCTAGAACGCAAGCAGAAGGCCGAGCAGGAAAAGCAGCGCAAGGCAGAAGCGGAGCGCAAGCAGAAGGTCGAGGAAGACAAGCAGCGCAAGGCGGAAGCGGAGCGCAAGCAGAAGGTCGAGGAAGACAAGCAGCGCAAGGCGGAAGCAGAGCGCAAGCAGAAGGCAGAGGAAGACAAGCAGCGCAAGGCGGAAGCGGAGCGCAAGCAGAAGGCCGAGCAGGAAAAGCAGCGCAAGGCGGAAGCAGAGCGTAAACAGAAGGCCGAGGAAGAGAAAAAGCGCAAGGCGGAGGCCGATGCGCGTCAACGTGAGGCAGAGCAGGCCTTGCAGGCACAGTTGGCAGAGGAGGAGTCGCTGGCCCGCGCGACCAGCGCGTTGTCAGAATATATACCGTATATACAGGAGAAGGTGCAGAATAGCTGGCTGCGTCCTGCCGGTAGCCCGCGGGGCTTGCGCTGTGTGATCCGGGTAAAATTGATTCCGGGCGGTGAGGTCGTGGATGCCAGGGTGGTTAAGAGCAGTGGCGATGCGTTGTTCGATCGTTCTGTTGAATCGGCAGTGCTGAAGGCGTCGCCATTACCGCTGCCCGCTGATCCGGCCCTGTTCAAGCATTTTCGGGAAATTGATTTCAATTTTTCTCCGGACTGATGCCGAGGAAAATATCTACGCAAGTGTTTTGCGGGTCGGGTTGGCGCAGCGTAACCCGACAAACTGCTGAAATGGTTGGGTGACGCTGCCCAACCTGCAAAGTAGCTTGTGGGACATCCTGCGGGGGTGTCTGGACAGTAATGAGCAGGAGTAGTGGAAAACTTTATGAATAAATTGTATCGAGTAGTGTTTTTAATGCTGTTGCTGGCGAGTGGCATGGCCCGTGCCGCGCTCACGATTGAGATTACCCAGGGACTTGAAGGCGCGTTGCCGATTGCAGTTGTGCCTTTTGGCTGGAGCGGGGCCACGGCGGCGGCACCGGAAAATATCGCGGCCATCATCACCGCAGACCTTAACCGCAGTGGCCGCTTTGAGTCGTTGCCTGACCGTGACCTGATTGCACACCCGACCGAAGCTGCGCAGGTGCAGTTTCAGAACTGGCGCATGGTCAAGGTGGATGACCTGGTGATTGGCAAGGTCATTGAGAATGCTGACGGAAACTTTACCGTCCAGTTTGAATTGTTCGATGTGCTTCGTGGTACACAGCTGACCGGCAGCAGCTTTCCGACCAGCCGTGCTGACCTGCGCCGGGTTGCGCACCATATCAGTGATGTTATTTATGAAAGGCTCACGGGTCAAAAGGGTGCCTTCAATACCCAGATAGCCTATGTGACGACCAGCGGTAGCGGGCAGAACAAGAGCTACACATTGCTGGTGGCTGACTCGGACGGCTACAACCCGCAGACCATTCTGACCTCGGATCAGCCGCTGATGTCACCGTCATGGTCACCGGATGCCCGGCAGGTCGCCTATGTCTCGTTTGAGAAGAAAGCCGCGGAGATTTATATCCAGGAAGTCGCCACTGGTTCGCGCCGCAAGCTGGCCTCATTCGCGGGTATTAACGGGGCTCCGGCCTGGTCGCCGAATGGTCGACAGCTGGCGCTGACACTGTCTCGTGACGGCAACCCCGAGATCTATATTATGGACGTGGCAAGCGGCGCCCTGCGGCGGCTGACAAACACTGCGGCCATTGACACCGAGCCGGCCTGGACGCCGGACGGCAGAAGCATCATTTTTACCTCTGATCGGGGTGGTTCACCGCAGTTATATCGGGTTCCTGTCCAGGGCGGCAAGGCTGAGAGGCTGACATTTGAAGGCAAATACAATGCCGGTGCAGACATATCGCCGGACGGGCGGAAAATTGCTATGGTGCAAGGCAATGGCGGCGACTACCGTATTGCCGTGCTGGATCTGGATAGCCGCTTGTTGAGAGTGCTGACGGATGGTCCCCTGGATGAGTCACCGAGTTTTTCGCCGAATGGCAGCATGATTATCTATGCCACCCGCGAGGGTAACCGGGAAGTGTTGTCCGCGGTGTCGGTAGACGGGCGCTTTCGCCAGCGCCTGTCATTACAGGCGGGTAATGTGCGTGAGCCGGTATGGTCACCCTTTGGAAAATGAGTATTGGAAATTGTCTGTTATATGAAACGCGAACCGGGAGTTGGATTATGAATTTCAAGCTGAGCAGATTTATCGTGGTGCTGTTGATTGCAGTGATGTCAGGCTGTAGTTCAACCGGTGACAAGCAGGATGGTTCGGCCTCGATTGAGGACAGGGGCACGTCGGCTGATGGCGCAATAACGAGTGGAGCAGCCGGCAGCAGCAGCTTCGGTAGTTACTCGCTGGATGATCCGAACAGCCCGCTGGCACAGCGGGTGATCTATTTTGAATATGACAGTGCCGAGATCACGATGGAAGGGCAGGATTTGCTGGTTCACCATGCCGGCTACCTGGTGGCAAACCCGGGTGTGCACGTTACGCTCGAAGGCAATACCGACGAGCGCGGTTCGCGTGAATATAATATTGCACTGGGTGACCGGCGTGCACTTTCAGTGCAACGTATTCTGGAGTTGAACGGCGTTGCGCCGGAGCAGGTCACGGTTGTCAGTTACGGTGAAGAAAAGCCGGCAGCAGAAGGACACAGCGATGCGGCCTGGGGTTTGAACCGTCGTGTTGAATTGCTCTACTAGGATAACAACCGCATGACTTTTTCGGCTATGCGCACTGTCTTCACGACGGTCGTTCTGGTTGTCGCTGCAACAGCAGTGCCGTTGCAAACGGCAGCCGCTTCCTCAACCAGTGATCGTCTCGACAGTATCGAACGCAAGCTGGACTCGCGTGGTTTGCTGGATATGCTGAACCGCATCGAACAGATGCAGCGTGATATTCAGCAATTGCGCGGTGATCTCGAAGTGCAGGCGCATACCATGGAAGACATGCAACGCCGCTCACGCGAGCAGTATATGGATATCGATCGGCGGCTGCAGCAACTCGGGTCTGGCAACACCGCCATGCCGGCAACGGATATGCCAGCAACGGCGACACCGCCAGCAGTGCTGGCGCCTGGTTCTGGTGATTCGCTGGAGCCATCACCCATGACCCGGCCCCCCATGACTCGTCCACCCGGCGCCGCTACTGTAACGGCAGTGCCGCAACCACCCCAGGCGGGAGAGCGTGAGGCCTATGACAACAGCCTGGCGATTTTGCGGGAAGGGCGTTATGACGAGGCTGCGCAG
>JAQBDO010000066.1:0-2533 GCA_032124375.1 Gammaproteobacteria bacterium | reverse complement strand
GGTGACTGCGGTCGTGGGAAATCAGGGGTCACAGCCCTTGAGCAGGCTGTGACGCTCTAATCAGGTCAATTTTAACGGTATGGAACGACAGCGCTTGCCGGTGGCTGCGTATATGGCATTTGCCAAAGCAGGTGGCAGTGTCGGAACACCCGGCTCACCAATCCCGGTGGAGCGGTAATTCTGACCAATAAATTCAACATTGATTTCCGGCGGAGCTTCGCTGATCAGCAACACCGGGTAATCATAAAAATTGGAATTCACCACGGCGCCATTCTTAAAGCTGATCTCAGGGTTCAGCGCAAGGCTCATACCCATAATGACTGCGCCTTCCATCTGCGCGGTGGCAATGTCCGGGTTGAGTACCAGGCCGCAGTCGACTGCACAGTCAACGCGATGAACTGTGATGTTTTCCCCTTTAACCTCGACGTGTACAACCATTGCGGCATAACTTGCAAAACTGTGGTGCACAGCGATTCCCATACCATGACCGGCGGGCAACTGCTGCCCCCAACCAGCCATATCTGCGGCCTTGTCGAGTACGGCCCGGCTGCGTTTTACATTCTCAGCCTGTTCGGTATTCTTATTGTTGTCGTAGATGCTGCGGAAAAACTGTAACGAATCCACGCCGGCTTCATGCGCCAGTTCATCGGTAAAAACGTTGATCGCAAAACCATAAAAAACGTTGTAAACAGACCGGAACCAGCCAATCCGTGTATGTGCCGGCGCCATACCAGACTCGACCCGCATATTCTCAATGCCGTAAGGGTGTTTTGAAACCGTATCAAGATCATCGGCCGAGGGTTGCACCACTGTCGGGTCAAACGTTGAGTCAATGGCAGGAAAGGCGGCACGATGCAGCCAACCAGTCACCTTGCCCTGTGCATCCACTGAAGCCTCGATATGCTGGGCACTGCAGGAGTGATAGAAACCCGTGCGGGTGTCTTCTTCACGCGACCAGGTCAACTGGACCGGGGCGCCCACCGCTTTTGAAAGCGCTGCGGCTTCCTGAACATAATCACATTTGAATTTACGGCCAAACGCACCGCCAGCCATCATGACGTGGACAATGATGTCCTCCGGTTCACGGCCCAGGTAAGCACCAACGGTCTTCTGGATCGTTTCCGGATCCTGGGTCGACGCCCATATCTCGCACCTGTCCTCCTGTACCCAAACCAGGCTGGCCATCGGCTCCATCGGGGAATGTGAAATATGCCCACCCACATAAGTCGCCTTGTGCCTGAGTGTCGCTTCTGCAAATGCTTTATCAACAGATCCTTTTTCAAATTCTGATGTTGCGGGCTGTTCAACATTCCTGACGAGTAGTTTCATATACTCATCAGTGTTGTAAGAAGCATTCTCTCCCGCTTCAAACTCAATGTTTAGTTTTGCCAATGCTTTCTGGGCAATCCAGGTGTTGTCTGCGACGACGGCAACACCACCCACGGATCCAAAGGCATTTTCAAAGCGTGGGATAACCACCACATCGACCACCCCCGGCATTCCCTGGACAGCGCTCTTGTCAACTGACTTGACTGAACCGCCCAGCACCGGAACGTGTTTGATTGCAGCGTACTTCACGCCCGGAACTTTTTTGTCGGCACCGAAAATGCGCTTACCCACTACCATGTCCCGCTGATCGTGACGCTGTAAGGACTTGCCTATGTAACTGAATTGATCCCGTGTTTTCAGAACCGGTTCCCCGGGCACGGGCAAAGTGCTGGCCAGCGCGACGAGCTCACCGTATGTCAGCTCAAGATCATTGACCCGGTTATACACCGCGTGTGATTTTGCATAGCAGTTTTCAACCGGAATGTTCCAGGTTTGTGCAGCGGCGGCAATGAGCATTTCCCTGCCCGCAGCACCCGCTTTGCGCATGGGTTCCAACATTTTGTTGATGCTTTGCGAACCACCGGTGGCCTGTGGGCCGTATTTCTTGTCGGCGTCACCCTGCAACACCCTGACCCGTGACCAGTCAGCTTCCAGCTCATCCGCAACGGCTGCCGGTAATGCGGTACTGATGCCCTGGCCCATTTCACAACGGCCACAGTAAATCGTGGTATCACCATTTGGGGCGATATAAACAAAGGCGTTGGGTTCAAAACCCGTGCTATCTACTGATCCCATTAAGCCCGGAGCGAAGGACACACCGATTATCAAACCTCCAACGGACAAACCGGAGGCTTTCAGGAATTCCCTGCGGCTGATTGCATTTGATTCGTTCTTCAAGGTACTCATTTCGCACCCCCTTTCATCTGCAGAGCGGCATCTGCGATGGCCTTGCGGACGCGTAAATACGTACCGCAGCGACAGATGTTTCCCTCCATCGCCGCGTGGATGTCTTCCAGGCTGGGTTCGGGATTTTGTGCCAACAGGTCCGCGGCCATCATGATCTGGCCGGGCTGGCAATAGCCGCATTGCGAAACATTGTTGCTTAGCCACGCGATCTGCAAGGGATGGCTACCATCCTTTGACAGGCCTTCGATGGTCGTAACCGCCTTGCCATCGGCCTCAGCGACAGTCGTCAGACAGGATC
>JAQBDO010000065.1:0-2872 GCA_032124375.1 Gammaproteobacteria bacterium | reverse complement strand
GACACCTCATCAAGAAAACATCCATCACAACTACGGCGCGCCCTGCCCAAACGGCCGACCTGACCACCAAAAAGGTAATCCGTAACACCTACACGCTGCTGTCCATGACACTGCTGTACAGAGCGCTGACAGCGGGCGATTCGATGGCCTTGAAGATGCCCCATCCCGGCTTGTTACTAACACTGGGTGGTTAATTTTGCCTGCTGTTCGCCACCACCAGGTTTCGGAACAGCAGCCTGGGGCTGGCCTTCGTGTTCGCCCTCACTGGTTTCATGGGTTACACCCTGGGGCCAATTCTCAACGCCTACCTGGCGATGGCTAACGGTGGCCAGATCGTGATGACGGCGATGGGCGGTACCGGCGTCATCTTCCTTGCGTTATCCGGTTATGTGCTCACCACTCGCAAGGACTTCAGTTTCATGGGTGGTTTCCTGATGGTCGGTATTCTGGTCGCCTTCCTGGCCGGACTCGGTGCGGTGTTCTTCGAGATGCCCGGCTTGTCGCTGGCAGTGTCTTCCATGTTCGTGCTGCTGATGGCCGGGCTGATCCTGTTTGAGACCAGCAACATCATCCACGGCGGTGAAACGAATTACATCATGGCCACCGTGACGCTGTACGTTTCCATCTTCAACCTGTTCACCAGTCTGCTGCACCTGCTGGGATTCATGAATGGTGATGAATAGAAGTGAGCTAAACAACACTAACCGAATCGACTTGAGGGGAAATGAAATGCCAGAGAGATGGCTGCAGATCAAAGGGGATCCGATGGTGCGCGGGTTTCTGTTTCAGCAACAACGGGTGGAGAGCCTTTTCGACACGTCCATCGATCGCATACATGAAATCGCACACACACTCCTCACGCGCAAGGGGGTGTTCCATATCAAAATTCACTATTCGTCCAGTCAGTTGACCTGCTGGTTCGCACGCGATCCGTTCTGCTACAAAAAGTTCTTGCGAGAGGAAGTACTCGAGGATGGTTTCCTCGACCGATTCCCGGATGCCAACAATGCGGACCGTAGTCTCGTGCTCGGATCACGGGACATTGTGCGCATCTTCAAGGAGTTCCGGCGCCTACGCTTGACGGACCAGACCATTTACCTGCGCAACGGCTCAGTCAACCTGGTTGACGGCATGATCAACATGGGGTTCTCCTGCGACGGCGCCCATTACATCGACCATCAAACCTTTTTCGCGAAGCTCGGGACGTTCGAAACGACCGAGCGGCCGTCGTGATACCCGACGAACAGGTATTGCCGGTACAGGAGCGTTCGCCGGCGTAAATCGCCCATACTGATGTGGAGGTGTACCGAGTGACACAGGGATTAACAGTCCTGACTATGCCATCCAGTAACTATATTTTTCAATGACTTACCGGGGCGGTCGTTGCTTGATTTGCATAACAATGCATAACTGTGCAGGACTTATTCACGCAAAACTCCCGCAGTAGTTATTGTCCGGGAATACACTTGGATAATGCAGCAGCTGGAAGATAATATTCGTCAAACCATAGATATAAATCAACCGCCCGTATTGAGCGAAAAATCCCGGAGATAGCAGGCAAAGAGTTCGGGATTGCTCACTTGGAGCAACTTTCTCTTGTCAACCAAACCGGCATCAACCAATGGAGAAGATTTTTCCTGTACCAGTTCGGCGGTTGCCCGGTAGTCCTCCGGCACGTCGGCGTCAGCGAAGCATCGCTCAGTCGCCAGCCACCTGGCCAACCCGGGCTGATCGATGAGGACCCAGGCGGGAAAATCGCGGTTTGGTAATTCCGGATCCAGTTCGAGGAAATGCTGCCAGTAGCGGCGCCATTGCGGCTCGGCCTCATTGCCGATATTGACTGCCTCACCCGGAAAGCGCCAGCATAGACGGAACCAGTCTGAAATGGCCCCGGAATCCAGGTGCAAGCGCCCACCGGCACGCGCATGGCGACGCAACAGTACGGGTTGTTCATCCCAGCTGGATATCGCCTCGACGCTCGCCTTTACCTGCCCCCAGTCCTCTGCCCGGAGTGCGGCATAACTACGGTGCAGCTCTGGATTGTCCGGGTCAAAGTCAACATCGAGCAGCGCTTGCGCCAGACGCTGCCACTGCGGCGCCAGAAAGTGGCGGGCACCGGGTCCAAGTATCTCCTCTGCCAGGGGACAGAGCTCCCGTTGCAGTTTTAACAGCTCGAGACCAGCGTCTTCGACGGGGGATGCCATGCTCCCCGCAACCACCAGGCGCTCCAGCCCACCTAGTTGGCGATGACCGGGGTCGATCTCGAATAAACGCTCGAGCAAGCGCCTGGCTTCAACCACATCCCGCTGCACCAGCGCCCTGATAATGCCATTGGCCAGGACCACACCTGCAGTATCCATCAACAGGTCCAGTTGCGGCGCTGCATCGTCCTTGCCATAGCCTGTGTGGAAACACCGGTCCGGCTCACTTGCCGAACTAAAACGCAGACGCTGTCCCTGCTGTGCCTCCCCACTGGCATAGCGCTGGGTCTCCGGTGCAAGACCCAACGCCCTGGCATAGGCCTCCGCCCGCTTCATAAGATCGTAACTTTGCTCAGGATCACCAAACAGCAGCTCCTCAAGATAATCGCACTGCCCGCCCCGCCAGGCCTCATAATCGGCGTACATCAACCGGCCTTCGGCCAGCAGCAGTTCCAGCGGGGTATAGGTGCCCTGCTCAAAAAGCAAGCGGTCTACGGCCTCGCGGGTTTCTTTGTCTTCCTGCTTCATCCCAACGGCTCGAACAACAGATCCAGGTCGGCATCCGTCCAGTTTGCCTGCACCCCCCCGTTTCGATCGAACAGGCTGTCGGCGAGCGCCTGTTTACGCGCCTGCATGGCCTGGATCTTCTCCTCGACTGTACCCATTGTGAT
>JAQBDO010000064.1:0-6289 GCA_032124375.1 Gammaproteobacteria bacterium | reverse complement strand
GGAAATAGCGGACATGCCGGTAAACGCCAGCACTGGCTTGAGGCGATTATTCGGGTCGATCGCACAGACGGCACGGCACAAACACGCGTGATTGCCGCGCAGGCAGCGCTTGAGCTGGCTGAAAAGCAACTGGCCGGCTTTGAAAATATTCAGCTCGTTAATCCCGTACAGCAGCAGCTTGCGCGCAAGCTGCAGGCAATGCAGCAGGCGCTGCGGGCCTTTGAGGCGGTCATTGATTATGGCGTTGTACCGGTGGCTACCGCGGCGACCTATCATATTGCCAGCATGTATGATGAGCTGGGCCAGGCACTGCTGACATCAGAGCGCCCGGTTAGCCTGACGGCAGAGGAACTGGCAGAATATAATGTACTACTGACGGAACAGGCGGCACCTTTTGAACAACAGGCTATCGAGATATACACGACCAATGCCCGGCGCTCTGCTGGTAGCCAGGGAGATCCCTGGGTTGAAAAGAGTGTGCAACGTCTTGCCGAGCTGCAGGGCAGTCCATAGCGGATATCGGAGCGTTATTTTATGCAGCTAAAACAGGCCTTGTGTGTGTTATTTGTAATCGTCAGGCTGTCGATGCTGCCGGCCAGTGCAGAACAGCCGCTTGAGCAGGAGACAATTTCTATCAAGGGTAACCAGGGCTTGCCAAAAACGTTATACATCGCGCCCTGGAAACGGGTGGGTGCGCCATTGGAAAGCGATGAGCTGGAAGGTGAGGTCGGCCAGGAGACGCAGCCGGTCGAGCGCGATATTTTTCAGCGTGAGCTGGAGTTGCAACGTCAGGGCTACAGTGTTGACTAACCAGGTCGTTGCGCTCAAATAAGTAGGACGGGTAAAGCGCAGCGTACCCGTCAGAATAGCGCATTGAGTTTGACGGGTACGCTGCGCTTTACCCGTCCTACGGGTTTAATAAAGCGCCGGGGAATATTGGTTAACTGGTAATGATGCATACATAAGGTATATCGTTAAGGATCGTCATACCTCTCACCAGCTTGTGGATTTTCAAGGAGTTCGATATGGAAACGCTGTACTCGGTAGTCAGGTTTTTTCAGTCCGGCGGGCCGTTCATGTACCCGATTCTGCTGGTGCTGGCTGTCGGTGCTGCCATTGCCATTGAGCGTTACATTTATCTCACCTTTGTACGCGCGCGCAACAAGGGTATCTGGAAGCGCGTACTGCCACTGCTGGAAAGTGGCAAGTACGACGCGGCACGCGAAGTCGTGATGCACTCGGATGCCGCGGTTAGCAGGATACTGGGTTATGGTCTGAGCCGCGCTGAACGTCACGCCGGCGGTGACGAGGTACAGATGGCGATGGAGGAGGGTTTGCTGGAGGTTGTGCCGCGACTGGAAAAGCGTACTCATTACCTGGCTACACTGGCAAACATTGCTACCCTGCTGGGCCTGCTGGGGACTATCATTGGTTTGACAGAGGCGTTCTCTACCGTGTCTGCAGCTGATCCGGCTGACAAGGCCAATCTGTTGTCGGCCAGTATCTCCATCGCGATGAACACCACGGCGTTTGGTCTGATGGTGGCGATTCCGCTGTTGCTGATACATGCCGTCATGCAGACAAAGACATCGGAGCTGGTCGATACCCTGGAGATGGTCACTGTCCGGTTGTCGAACCTGATTGCCGGCGCGACGGTGACGGGCAAGGATGTCACGTGAGGCCTCGCTGGCAACGCAAGGCAAGGCGCGATGTGCACACGGTCGATGTGACCGCGTTTCTCAGTCTGATGGTTATTCTGGTGCCGTTTCTGCTGGTGACGGCAATCTTTTCACGGACCACGATTCTTGAGATACAACCGCTAACGGGTGTTGGCGAACAGTTGGCAGTGCCGGACCCGTTACAATTGCTGGTGATTGTGCGCCAGCGCGTGATCGATGTGAGCTACCGTGGTCAGCTGGATCAGAAACACAGCACGCAGATTGACAGATCATCCGATGCGGCGGCGTTGGAGACACTTGCCGTACTGGCCGGTGAGCTGAAAGCCACGCATCCACACAGCCTTGAGGCGACGCTGCTGCTGGAGCCGCAGATCTCCTATGATGTGCTGGTGCAGGTGCTGGATGTGCTGCGTATCAGGCTGCAGCGACAGGGAGATGTTGTCGAACAGACAGAGCTTTTCCCGTTAATCGCGCTCGGTCCCGTAACGGACGCCGTACCACTGCAGCAGGGTGCACAATGACCCGGATTCCGCGTGGTGCAGCACAGTTCAAGTGGCGCCGCCAGCGCCAGGAAAAGGCACGTCGCTGGCCGACACTGAACCTGGTTGCGCTGATGGACGTGTTTACCATTCTGGTGTTTTTCTTTCTGGTGCATTCTGCCGACGGCGGCACGGAAGCCAGCAATGAACTGCTGAGGCTGCCCGAATCAATTGCTGAAAAAGAGCCAAGAGATACCCTGGTGGTGATGATTACCCCGGACACTATCCTGCTGCAGGGTGAGCCGGTTATTTCTGTGAGTGCGGTGACTGCTGAGGATGGCGAGATCAAGCCGCTGCAGGCCGCTTTGCAGGCGCACATCGAGACGGATTCCCCGGACGATATGGATCGGGAAGTCACCATCATGGGTGATCAGTCCATTGCGTTTGAAACACTCAACAAGGTGCTGCTCACCTGCAAGCGTGCCGGTTATGGCAATATTTCGCTGGCAGTGCTGCAACGATCGATATGAGTGACGGGTTACATTAATGACGGCGCTGGTGCTGCAAGCAGAGCTGCCCTGGACGACCTCTTTTGAGGAAGACCGGCGCTTTCGTCGCATCCTGGTGCAGGTATTGCTGTTGTCGCTGCTTGCCGGCGTGGTCACGCCTTACATCCGTATGCCGCAACCCGAGGCGGATGCTGCAGATGATCTGCCGCAACGTCGCGTACGCCTGATTACTGAACTGGTAATGCCGGTCCGGCCGGCACCGGTACCCACCGTGCCGGTCGTGGTTGCAACGCCGCTACCGGCACCCGTGCCGCCGGTAGCGCCACCGGTAGTGACGCCGAAACCGCCAGCCGCCCCAAAAAAGCAAGCGGCCGCCCCGCTGCTAAGCGCGCGTCAAAAAGCGGCAAGCAGCGGTGTGCTGGCGATGTCCGATGCGCTTGCCAGGTTGCGTGGTACTACCCCCCGGACCGACACGGCAGCGCTCCCCGCACCAGCCGTTAGTGAGGAGCGCACGGTGACACCGCAAGCCTCGATGCTGACTGATAATGTCACCCGGGGTAGCAAGGGTGTTGCTGGCGGGGTTGCCAACCAGTCGGTGCTGGGCGTGAGCGAATTGCCGGACCGGGTGGAGAGCGGGCAGGGTATCAGTGGTCACATAAAGACACTATCCGCCAGGGGCCGTGAAGCCGCGCCAGAGCCGGCCAAGGTACGCAGTGAGCAACAGATTCAGGAGGTGCTGGATCGCCACAAGGGGGCTATGTACACGCTCTATAACCGCGAGTTGCGCAAGGATGCCTCCTTGCAGGGCAAGCTGGTCATGAGTATCACCATCGCACCTGCCGGCACTGTTACTCGCTGTGTCATCCTCGATAGTGAACTGGCTTCAAGCTCACTGGAACAGCAGCTGGTGTCACTGGTGCAGCGCATTGATTTTGGCAGCCGCCCGGATGTGCCGGCAGTGACCACGAAGATACCCATCGAGTTTTTTCCAAGGTGAGCACGCTGCGTTACAACAGCCGATGCCACAGTGGTGGCCGGGTGATGCTGGTGCTGGTGCTGGTATTATTGCTCGGCATGACTGCCGCACACAGTGATACACCGATACTGGACTGGCAGGTGCTGCTTGCTGATCCCGATCCGGAAGCGTTGATGGAGCTCGCCAGCCAGTATGAAAATGCCATCGGTTATCGCCGTGATTACGGTCGTGCCCGGCAGTTGTATTGCGCGGCAGCGCGGCTTGGTTATATGCCGGCACAGAAACGGCTTGCCTGGATGTATGCCAATGGCCTGGGCGCCCCCCGGGATACCGATCTTGCCGCTGCCTGGGTGCAGGTGTCTGCAGATAATGGTGACTTGCAGGCACGCAAGTTTCTTGCCTATGTCGGTGAGCCGGGTATCCAGCGCAAGCCGAGGTGTACCTATGAAAGCCGCTTTGATGCCTACGCGGTCGCCACCATACCCGGTGTGGACTGGGATGCCGGTGTTAATGCCGACACCCCGGAGCGCCAGCAGATTGCATCCTGGGTGCGTCTGCTGGCACCGGATTACGGTCTTGATCCGAACCTTATTCTTGCGATCATCCAGACCGAATCAAATTTCAACCCGCGAGCGCGTTCGCCCATGAATGCACAGGGTTTGATGCAGTTGATACCATCAACCGCCGCGCGTTTCGGTGTCAGGGATACCACCAATCCGGTGCAGAACCTGCATGGCGGCATGGCCTACATGCGCTGGTTGTTATCGTTTTTTCAGGGCGACCTGCAGCTGTCACTGGCGGGTTACAATGCCGGTGAGCGGGCCGTTGAAAAGTACCTGGGGGTGCCACCGTACCAGGAGACGCAGGAGTACATTCGCAAGGTCATTCGTGCCTATGGTCGGGACACGCATCCGCCGGTTGAGCCGGTGGTTGCGCCCTCGAAAATGGTACCGTCGCCGCGCCAGAAAAAGTGACCCGAAGGTCACCGCTGTTGGCACCATGGCTGCTGCCGTGCTCGAGTTGCTGAAGCCCGGCAATGCGACCGACACACAACTTGATACTCATTGGAATCCGGGAGAAAAGCGATGAAATGTAAAGCAGCCGTGGCCTGGGAGCCGAACCAGCCGTTGCAGATTGAAGACATCGAGGTGCAGGGACCGCGAGCAGGCGAGGTGCTGTTAAAGGTAGTTGCCTCGGGTGTCTGTCATACCGACGCCTTTACGCTGTCGGGTGACGACCCTGAAGGAGCCTTTCCCTGCGTGCTGGGACATGAAGGCGGTTGTGAAGTGGTCGAATGCGGCCCGGGTGTAAAGACCCTGCTACCCGGCGATCATGTAATTCCGCTGTACATTCCGGAATGCGGTGATTGTGAATATTGTAACTCCAGCAAGTCCAATCTCTGTCAATCCATATCCGGCACGGTGTGGACCGGTTATATGCCGGATGGCACGCGGCGTTTTTCTCAACAGGGAAAATCGATCTATCACTATATGGGGTGCTCGACCTTCTCCGAATACACGGTGGTTCCTGAAATAGCACTGGCGAAGATTAACAAGGCCGCACCACTGGACAAGGTGTGTCTGCTGGGCTGCGGGGTGACAACGGGCATTGGCGCAGTACTGAACACGGCTAAAGTCGAGCCCGGTTCAACCGTCGCGGTTTTTGGTCTGGGGGGTATTGGTCTGTCCTGTATTCAGGGTGCTGTCATGGCAAAGGCCGCACGCATTATCGCAATCGATGTGAACCCGGGTAAATGGACCATGGCAAAGGCCCTCGGGGCAACAGACTTTGTCAACCCGGCTGAGATTGGCGGCCATGTCAGCGAGTACATCGTCGAGATGACCGGGGGCGGGGTGGAGTATTCCTTTGAATGTATCGGTAATGTGGATGTGATGCGCGAGGCGCTGGAATGTACGCGCATGGGCTGGGGTGTCTCTACCATTATCGGTGTGGCCGGTGCCGGCCAGGAAATTTCTACCCGTCCATTTCAGCTGGTGACCGGGCGTACCTGGAAGGGAACCGCGTTTGGCGGTGTCAAGGGGCGTACCGAGCTGCCGGGTTACGTGGAACGTTACATGAGTGGTGAAATAGAGCTCGACAGCCTGGTGACCCACACCATGGGCCTGGAAGACATCAACAGGGCATTTGACCTGATGCACAGCGGTGAGAGTATCCGTTCAGTCATTATATTTTAGGCCCTGCAACATGGCGACACATCAGAGATCCCATGAGTCCGTAGGAAGGGTAAAGCGAAGCGTACCCGTCAGTAACCGAGTGCTGGCCCTGACGGGTACGTCGCTGCGCTTCTTTACCCGTCCTACGCTGATTTATTTAGTACGTCGCTACGCTTCTTTACCCGTCCTGCGCTGATTTATTCAGGGGAGCTGGGGTGGCCCGAAGGGCGAGTCCGTAGGACGGGTAAAGCGAAGCGTACCCGTCAGTACCAGAGTACTGACCCTGACGGGTACGTCGCTGTGCTTCTTTACCCGTCCTGCGCTGATTTATTCAGGGGAGCTGGGGTGGCCCGAAGGGCGAGTCCGTAGGACGGGTAAAGCGAAGCGTACCCGTCAGTAACCGAGTGCTGGCCCTGACGGGTACGTCGCTGCGCTTCTTTACCCGTCCTACGCTGATTTATTTAGTACGTCG
>JAQBDO010000063.1:0-19444 GCA_032124375.1 Gammaproteobacteria bacterium | reverse complement strand
TGACCCTGCTCCTCCTTGGGCGGCCGTTTCTTGGTTACCCGCCGGCCTGGGCCGGCACCCTGATCCTGATGATCGAGACTGCCGCCATGCTGTCGATCGCCGCAACCCTGGTGCTGGCGTTCCTCGGTGGCCGGCCGGAAGCGACTGGTGTCAAAGCAGCGGCTAACCGGCAGTGTGAGGAGATACCCCGATGCTGACGACACAAGTACTTTATGCACTGGCAGGTTGCGTGATCGTGGCACTCGGACTGCGGGGAGCACTGCTGCATGCTTCCCTGCTGCAGCGGATAGTGGCCATCAATGTCATGGGGGCCGGTGTTTTCCTGCTGCTGATTGCTGTCGCCTACCGCGGCCCCGGGCTGGCACCGGATCCTGTCCCCCACGCCCTCGTGTTGACCGGGATCGTCGTCGCGGTGAGCGCCACCGCCCTGGCACTGGCCCTGGCGCGACGCCTGCATGCAGAGCAGGGCGATGACTGACGCCATGATCGGGCTGGTCGCCCTGCCGCTGGCCGGTGCGCTTGCGACACTGCTGCTGCCGCGTTCGGCAACGGCTGTTGCCATTGGCACCGGACTGGCAATCACCGTTGCCGCCGGCCTGCTGCTCTTTGGCGTCGCCACGCAGGGCGCACTGCACTACGAGATCGGTGGCTGGAGCGCCGGACTCGGTATCGCGCTGCGCGCCGACGGCCTCTCCGCCCTGCTGCTGCTGATGACGGCACTGGTCATGCTGGCGGCCAGCGTCTACGCCAGCGCCTACTTCAGCACAGTTTCCGAGCGCGCCCGCTTCTGGCCATTGTGGCTGTTGTTGTGGACGTCACTGAATGCCCTGTTGCTGTCAGGCGACCTCTTCAACCTCTATGTCACGCTGGAGCTGCTGGGCCTGAGCGCGGTTGCACTGGCCTCGCTTGGCGGCAAGCGCGCCGCAGTAGCAGCGGCGTTGCGCTACCTGCTGGTTGGCCTGCTGGGCTCGATGATGTTCCTGGCCGGGGTGGGCCTGATCTATGCCGGTTACGGGACGCTGGACCTGGCACAGCTTGCGCTCGCGATTGGTGCCGGACCAGTTGCATGGACCGCGCTGGCCTTGATGACGGCCGGCCTGCTGCTGAAGACGGCCCTGTTCCCGCTGCATTTCTGGCTGCCACCAGCACATGCGAGCGCATCGGCACCGGTCAGCGCCGTGCTCTCGGCCCTGGTAGTCAAGGCCGCCTTCTATCTCGTACTGCGCCTGTGGCTGGATGTGTTCGCAAACGTGGTCACCCCGGCGGCCGCCGATCTGCTCGGTGTGCTGGGTGCCGGCGCAGTGCTTTGGGGTTCCTGGCGTGCCCTGCAGGCGGAACGGCTGAAACTGCTGGCGGCCTGGTCCACTGTCGCCCAGCTGGGCTACCTGTTCCTGTTCTTTCCGTTGTTGCTGGCCTTGCCGCCCGGCCCGGCACGCGAGCTTGCGGCGGGTGGACTGGTCATGCTGGCACTGACCCACGGCTTTGCCAAAGCCAGCCTGTTTCTGGCGATCGGAATTATCCAGCAGCGTTGCGGTCACGATACGATCCGTGAGCTGGACGGTACGGCCCAGCGCCTGCCAGCCACCACCTTTGCCATCGCGCTGGCCGGTGTCGCCCTGATCGGCCTGCCACCCAGTGGCGCCTTCCTCGGTAAATGGCAATTACTTGCCGGCGCTGTCGCCACCGGTCAGTGGGTATGGCTCGTGGTGACCGCGATCGGTTCACTACTGGCCGCGGCCTACATCGTCCGGGTGCTTGGCCACGCCTTTGGCCACCGGCCGTATCCGAACCTGCCGGTATCGGTGGCGCGTGAGGAATGGCCGGCCTTGCTGCTCGCCGCCATGGCGGCACTGGTCCTGGGTCTCGCCGGTGCACCGGTATGGGGGTTGCTGGAGATCGGCACATGAACTGGGATGCCTGGTTGCCGGTGCTGGTGGTGGCAAGTTCGCTACTGCCCGGGCTCGTCATTTTCTTCCTGCGCGAAGGCAGCCACCGCTTGCGCACCGCGCTCAACCTGGCCGGTGCCATCCTCAAGCTGCTGCTGGTCGGCATCCTGATCTGGGGCGTGTTTCACGAACATGTCTACGAGAGCCGCTGGACCCTGGCACCCGGCCTCGACCTGGTCCTGCATGCCGACACGCTGTCGGTGCTGTTCGTCACCCTGTCCACTGTGCTGTGGCTGGTGACCACCATCTATGCCATCGGCTACCTGGAAAACGCACCGCACCGCAGCCGCTTTTTCGGTTTCTTCAGCCTGTGCGTTTCGGCCACCGTCGGCCTGGCCCTGGCGGGCAACCTGTTTACCTTTGTCATCTTCTTCGAGCTGCTGACGCTGGTAACCTACCCGCTGGTTGCCCACCGCGGCACACCCGAGGCAGTGCGTGGTGCGCGGATTTATCTGACCTATACCCTGGGTGGAGGCATGCTGCTGCTGATCGGCACCGTGTGGCTGCATGTACTCGCGGGACCAACGGCCTTTGTTGAAGGCGGCACGCTTGGCAGTTTGCCGGCTGAATACCACCCGCAGCTGAAGATGATCTTCCTGTTGCTGATCATGGGGCTTGGTGTCAAGGCGGCGCTGGTGCCACTGCACGGCTGGCTGCCCCATGCGATGGTCGCCCCGGCACCGGTGAGCGCATTGCTGCATGCCGTCGCCGTGGTCAAGGCTGGCGCCTTCGGCATCGTGCGCGTGGTCTATGATGTGTACGGGGTGAATTTTGCCGACCAGCTGGGGCTGCTCACCGGACTGGGTATCGCCGCTGCCGTCACTATTGTGTACGGATCCGTGATGGCGCTATTGCAGGACAACCTGAAAAAGCGGCTAGCCTACTCCACCGTTAGTCAGGTTTCCTACATCGCGCTGGGCACGGCCATCCTGGGTCCGATCGGCACCATCGGCGGAATTGTCCACCTGGTGCACCAGGGCATCATGAAGATCACGCTGTTCTTTGCCGCCGGCAACTACGCCGAAACACTGGGTATCCACAAGGTCAGCGAGATGAACGGCGTCGGCCGGCGCATGCCTGCCACGACGTTGGCCTTCAGTGTCGCCGCACTGGGCATGATCGGCGTGCCGCCGGTGGCGGGGTTCGTCAGCAAATGGTACCTCGGTCTTGGCGCCCTGGAAGCCGGCATGGCGGCGTGGGTCATGCCGGTGCTGATAGCCAGCAGCGTGCTCAATGCCGCGTATTTTCTGCCCGTGCTGTACCGGGCCTGGTTCCGCGAGCCCGGCCCTGCCTGGCCGGCAGAGCACATACCGGCTGCTCGCTTCGAAACCAGTGCGACCCTGCTGTGGCCGCCGGTGGTGACCGCCATGCTGGCCCTGGCAGCCGGCCTGTTTGCTGCCGCCCCGTACAGCCCGCTGGAGTGGGCGACGCTGATCGCGCACCGGGAGTATGGCCTGTGAACAGCTTCCTCCTGCTACTGGTCTGGTTGTTGCCCCTGGCGCTGGCGCTCCTCGCCGGTCAGCGTTATGCCAGCTGGATTACGGTGATTGCACCACTGCCGGCGCTGCTTGCGGCTGCCGCCGTACCCGTTGGCAGCAGCGTTTCGCTGCCCTGGCTGCTGCTCGGCGTGGAACTTGGCCTGGATGATACTGGCCGTGTGTTCCTGCTATTCAGCGGCCTGCTGTGGCTGGTAGCAAGCCTGTATGCAGCCGGGAGTCTGACGAGCGACCACATGGCGACGCGGTTTCGTATTTTCTTCCTGCTGGCGATGGCAGGCAATCTGGGCCTGATCGTAGCCCAGGACGCGGTGAGCTTCTACCTGGGTTTCACGCTGATGGGCCTGGCGGCCTACGGATTGATCGCGCATCCTGCATCACAGCATGCCCGGCGGGCGGCACGCCGTTACCTTGTCTGGACCATTGCGGGTGAAATGCTGTTGTTTGTCGCGGTCGTCATGCTGGCGGCGCAACACAGCGGTGTCGTGTCTTTCAGCGTCCTGCAGTCGAGTCCGCCTGGCGGTTTCGTCATGCCGTTACTCCTCATCGGATTTGGCATCAAGCTTGCGCTACCCGGTCTGCACCTGTGGCTGCCGCAGGCCTACGCGGTCACCCCGACGGCCGCTGTTGCAGTACTGAGCGGCGCCATGATCAAGGCCGGTCTGCTGGGCTGGTTGCGTTTCCTGCCCCCTGGCGACGCCGCGCTCGTCAACTGGGGACAGGCCCTGCTGGTCGCAGGCATTACCGGTATCTGCTTCGGTGCCATTGCCGGGCTGTTGCAACGCACACCACGCTTGCTGCTGGGCTACTCCAGTATCAGCAAGATGGGTGTACTGACAACTGGCATGGGGGCTGCGCTTGCCTGGCCGGAAATGGCGCCTGTCATAATCGTTGCAGTGGTCATTTACGCGGCGCATCACGCCCTGGTGAAGGGAGCCCTGTTTCTCGGACTGGGCCTTGTTGAACGCGATGGTCTGCGTCCGTGGGTTCAGGCGGGACTCGTTTTTCTGGCGCTCTCCCTGGCAGGCAGCCCCCTGACCAGTGGCGCCTTCGCGAAATCTGTACTCACCGCGAGTCTTCCGCAGGGCGCAGAGTACCTGTTATTCTTCCTCGCTACCTCCGCATTCGCAACCACGCTGCTGATGGCGCGCTTCCTGTTTCTGGTCTGGAAACAACGCGGCAGCAAGATGTCACCACTTCCTGCTGAATCACGCATTGCCTGGTTGATGTTACTGGCAATCATTGCCGTCTTTCCCTTTGCGATTGCGGAGGCAGGCCAGCTCATGGCCAACGTGATACCGGTGTTCCTCGGAATACTCCTGTCTGCACTGGTGCTGCTGGCAGCCGGACGGTTTCCCGTGCGCGTCACCAGCCGCAGCCGCCGACCTGCGACAGGAGGTCTGGTTTTGCAATGCGGACTCGCCATTCGGGATCTGCACTGCAGGGGAACGCTGGTCATCGAGACAGTGCGGTCAGCATCGCGCAACTGCTACGCACGGGTTCGACGGTCCGTGGAACAGCTTCTGTTACAGCTATGCCGTTCAAGTGACGCCGACATACGCTGGCAACTGGCAGGCGGTCTGTGGCTGTTCATCGGTGGCTTATTGTTGACAGGATTAATTTTTTCCATATAGACGCGGCGGACAGGAGGTGTCTGATGAAACGTTTCAAAAACATACTCTTTCTTGCGGATCGCAGTGACAGGCTGACCGCAGCTCTCGACAGGGCTGTTGACCTGGCGCAGACCAATGGCGCACGGCTGACGGTCATGGACGTGACTACCGAGATTGTTCTTGCCGACTATATCAAGCGCGCTTATTCCGTCGACCTGAATGCCCAGGTAAGGGAACAGCGCATGCAGTTCCTGGAAATGCTCACGCAGCCCTATACAGACAGGGGCGTTCCCGCTTACACCACGGTAACGACCGGAATACCGTTCATCGAGGTGGTGCGTGCCGTGCAACGCAATACCTACGACCTGGTAATGAAAGTGGCAGAGCACGACAACGGACTTGCGTCGCCGCTGTTCGGCAGTACCGACATGCACCTCATGCGGAAATGCCCCTGCCCTGTCTGGATCGACCGGGCGGGAGATGAACCTGCCTACCATCGAATTCTTGCCGCGGTTGATCCGTTTGACGATGAGTCCGGCAACTTGCAGCGACTGATACTGGATCTCGCCACCTCGCTTGCCGATCGTGAGCATGCGACGCTGGACGTGGTGCATGCCTGGGAGATGCCCGGCGAATCCATGCTTGCCAATGGACGGGGCCGCGTCCCGCGAAGTGAACTCGATTTGTTGCTCGAGGCCACGGAAACCAGCCATCGCGAGGCCCTGGATGCACTGCTTTCACCTTATGGAATGCGCACCGGATCCAGTAATGTTCACCTTCTCAAAGGCCGACCGGCGCAGATCATTTCGGGTTACGCGAGGGATCAGGAAAGTGATCTCATTGTGATGGGCACCCTTGGCAGAACGGGTATTGCCGGACTGTTCATAGGCAATACGGCGGAAGACGTTCTGCGTGAAACACAGACGGCGGTACTGGCAGCCAAGCCGGACGGCTTTGTTTCCCCGATAGAATAATGCCGGGAGGTTCTGCCAACGGGAAACGGTAGCCAAACGAACTTCTCTGTACTACGCGCCGCCTATGCGTTGAGGTCAATTTATCATATACACGAATGTCTGAACCACAGCTTCACAAGCCAAAATGTCCAGCCTGAATTTCAAACACCTGCGCTACTTCTGTGCGGTTGCCGCCAACGGCACCATTGCCCGCGCCTCCGAGATTCTGCATGTCACACCCCAGACTATCAGCGGCCGGCTGCGTCAGCTGCGGGAACAGATGAATGCCCGGCTGTTTGAGAAAAGTGGTCGCAAACCGGCTCTGACCGATACCGGTCGCCTGGTGTTTTCCTATGCCGATGAAATGTTTCGCATCGGTGATGAACTGCAATCGTTAAGCAGGAGCGCATACATGGCGAGGCACTCACACTGACGGTTGGCGTTGCGATGGTGATGCCCAAACTGCTCGCCCAGCGCGTGCTGGAGACGCTGCTGAAGATGCAGGAATCCGTGCGACTCGTTTGCCAGGAAGCAGCGCCGGGCGATTTGCTCGCTGACCTGTCGGTGCACAAGCTCGATCTTGTGCTGGCCGACGCACCATTGAGTCCAGCACTGAATATTCGCGCCTACAATCATCTGCTCGGTGAATCCGGTCTCAGCTTCTTCGCGACGCACAGGAAAGCACGCAAGTATGGTTGTCGCGAAATACGGCGTGCGTGTTATCGGGCGCACCGAAGACATCAAGGAACGCTTTTATGCCATTTCTGCCGAGCGCCGGATCAAGCACCCGGCAGTTTCCGCAATCACCGAGTCAGCCCGCACCGAATTGTTTACATCCTCCTGAAACAGGCCCATGTCCATCCCGGATTGCCTGTCCCCGCCCTCCCCTGGAATACCCACTCGACCTGTAGCAGTCCGGTCTCTATTGCGCCTTTCTTCATCGCCTGACGGAGTTCACCAGAACCTATCTCAAAATTCGTTGCTGCATAAATACAGTGTCTCGGGTACAACTCCGCCGCGCCATTCCTGCTGTAAAGGTGTCTCGGCTCAAGAGGTATATTTCGTCATTGCGAGCGTCGCCAAGTAATCGTTCAAATTCATAATCAATACGTTGGAAATTGCTTCGTCACTTCGTTCCTCGCAAAGACGAGCAGATTGGATACTGCGCAAAGGTCGTTCATCAAAGCCATACACCTTGCGCGGGCTGCCTGTTCACAATTTTGCGACAGGTTCCAGGCACCCCCGATACTCGAACTGGCGCCGCGCATTCATGATCCGTGCAGTGCAGGTGTTACTGCATGCTAAAGATCTGGCGTTTTCATTCGAATTTTCCGAACTATTCCACAATGCATTCCGACTTTATCTGCCATCAACGAGCCGCTAAGGTGTTACACAACTCAAATAGAACAGTCAGAGGAAAAAAATCATGCAGATAAACATTCAATCCCGCGGTTCTTCATTGACCGAGGCACTCGAGAACCATGCACACAATCGCCTTGGGTTCACTTTCTTGCATGCGAGCAGCCGCGTGAACCGCGTACGTGTCAGACTGTCAGACCTTAACGGACCGCGCGGCGGCGTCGACAACTGCTGCCTGGCCGAGGTAAGACTGGAGGGATTACCGGTCGTGATTGTCAAGGATGTTCAGTCAGACAGGTACACCGCCATCGATCGTGCTGTCGGACGCGCTGCCCGCACGGTTAAGCGCCGCCTGGCACAACAAGGCAGCCGACGACACCAGGCAGCAACACAGCATACGCATCTTCTTGCAACGGGCTCGTGATCCCTTCGCGGCAAGACGCTACCGATTAATCTCATTCGCAAAATGCAGGCAACTTGATATGAACACCTGGACAAGCGGCACAGTCAATGTCCCTGCGCAGTACCTCGCGAGCAACCGTGTCTTGCGCAACACCTATGCATTACTGGCGCTGAATCTGCCCCATCCCGGCCTGGTGCTTACGCTGGTCGGCTATTTCAGTCTATTGTTCCTTACGACCCGGTTCCGCAGCAGCGGAATCGGCCTGGCGATGGTATTCGCCCTCACAGGCTTCATGGGCTACACCCTTGTCCTACAGTGAAATGCGCCACCTTAACCAGCGGGAACCGGTTAACCAGGTCTACCAATTCAGGAGAACAGAATCATGTTTGATGCCAAACGCTTACTCGATCAACTCGTCGGCAGCGGTGCCGCTGGCGGTTTTGCCGGGGGACTGGCTGGCGGCGCGCTGGTCAACGCCCTGTCCGGCAAGAAGGCAAGGAAAATCGCCGGTTCAGCACTGCAGCTTGGCGGCATGGCCCTGGTTGGAGGACTGGCCTACAAGGCCTGGCAGAACTACCAGCAGGGATCGGGCGCAGCCGCCGGTCCCGGCTTTACAACCCCGCCCGCGGGCAGCGCATTTTTGCCTGCAAGCAACGACACTGCGGGTATCAGTGCGCTCAGCCTGCTGCTTGCCCGCGCCATGATCGCTGCCGCCAAGGCCGATGGGCAGATTGACGCCCAGGAAACCCAGACGATCCTCAACCAGATCAACAGCCTGGATATGCCTGCGGAAGACAAGGCATTTCTTTTCGAGGAGTACGGTCGCCCACTGGATGTGCCGGGCCTGATTGCGGCCGTCGATTCACAGGAGCACGCCGCCGAAGTGTATGCGGCCTCAGTGATGATGGTCGACCCGCCGTCGCTGCCCGAACAAATCTATCTTGACACCCTTGCGCGCGAGCTCGGCATGGAAGCCGGCCTGGCAGACGAGATCCACGCCACGCTGCACACTAACCGAGCCTAGACCCGCCGATGGCGGGTTCAGGTGAATCTGAGGCCTGTTGATATGACACACATGACGACTCTCGATGAACTCAAACAGCACATCACCGTGTTGGCCAGCGTGAAAGCATCAGATGCACCTTTTATCAGCTGCTACCTTAACCTTGAAAACGGGCAGACCGGCTGGCGCGAAGTGCTCGACGAACGCGCCCGCATCCTGCGACGCATTCTCAAGGGCGATGATCTCGACGACTTCGAGGAAGCTTTGGGAAAAATCGAGGCCTGGTTGTCCGCCGAGCTGCTGCCCGAGGCAAAAGGGGCGGCCATCTTTGTCCGCGGCACCTGCGGCGGAAGCTTCATGCTGACCATGCAATTTGCAGAACCGCTGCCCAACTGGATCGCTGTCTATCCCACACCCAACATCTACCACCTGGTGGAACTCAAGGACAACTACCACCGCTACGTCGTCTTGCTGGCACTGCCAAATCGGGCCTGCATCGTGGCGGTGAATCTGGGCGCAGCCACGATTCGGGCCTGGATAGATCAATCAGAACTACGTACACGGGTGGGCTCGGAATGGGCCCGCATTCACTATCATGTGAACCAGGCGCACCGCGAGGACCGGTTTGTGCACGAAAAGATCGTGGTTCTGCAACAGCTGATGCATGCCGGGGGCCATACCCACCTGATACTGGCCGGCGATCCCGATTTAACCGCGCGGGTACGCCATGCCATGCCCAACGATCTGGCGGACAAGCTGGTTGATGTAGCACCGGCCAGCGCACGCGATCGTCAGACCGAGGTAATCATATTGACCCTGTCCAGCTTTATAGAACATGAGGCGCATGAGCACCGCACGATTGCCGAACGTCTGATCGACGGACTGCAGAGCCAGAACCTGGCGGTCGCGGGCTCGGCCGCCACACTGGATGCGCTGCGCTGGGGTGAAGTGGATACGCTGGTCATGGCCAGTGGCTATCAACCCGACCCCGGCTGGACCTGCACCGCCTGCAGAGCCATCGGCACCGAGCTGCACGAAACGTCCCTATGCCCGCAGTGTGGCAATGCAGCAACGCGACCGATGGATGTCAGGGAGACACTGATGCACCTGGCTGGCCAGTTGGAACTTCCGATGGCAGTCGTGCAAGACTCCGACGAGCTGATGTCTCTGGGCGGCGTTGGCTGTCTGCTGCGCACCCATCTCGACACACAGATCAACAAATATACTGCAGCCGCAGTTGCAACTGACAGAGGGGCGTAGACATGTTTGCGATCTACGACATTCAAGGGTGGCACTTCAGAAATATCCTGAAACAGACCGAGAAGATCCAGAAACGCAGCCCGATCATAAGGTAACGTACGATGCCACATGTTGATATGAAAGATATGCTGCACCATACCTACGACAACGGTTGTATGGTCAGAGCTATCAATCTGGGTTGTTACGGCATCATGCTCCATGCCTCCCACGAACCGACACAAAAGAGTATCCGCTGTAACCGCACTATGGTCGATATAAAACATACTGATGGTGTACCCGTGGAAGGCAAACCGGGTTATCTGCGCCGTGCAGAGGGCCATGAAATGTCCGGTCTCTCAGGCGAATCTGGTGATGAGCAAACGCCTGGCAGAGAAGTCAACCCATGCAGAGTAGCAATAACATTACCCGATAGATCAATAGTAAAAGACCGATAACGCGTTTGTGAATATCAATATCAGACTTAGAGGTACAGCATGACCAACAGCCCCGCATCCTCCACACAAACATCGCCTGAGCATAAGCCACGCCCGCTGGTTGACCTGCTGTTCAGCATTATTATTCCTTCCATAATCCTGATGAAGTTCAGCGGAGAAAATGCCCTTGGAACGGGTACTGCGCTAATCGTGGCACTGGCGTTTCCGCTGAGCTGGGGGCTTTACGAACTTCTGATGTACAGGAAATACAATTTTATTGCACTGCTGGGGTTAATCAGCGTATTGCTTACCGGCGGCATCGGACTGCTGCAACTCGATCCGCAGTGGCTGGCTGTCAAGGAAGCCGCCATCCCCGGACTGATCGGCATAGTGGTGCTGCTCTCCACGCGCACTCGTTATCCGCTGATAAGAACCCTGCTCTATAGCCCTGCGGTTATGGATGTCAGCAAGATCAAGCAAAAACTCGAGAGCCTCGGAAATACCGCAGCGTTTGAAGGTCGCCTGTTGAACGCCACGTATCTGCTGGGCAGCACCTTTTTCTTTTCGGCTGTGATGAACTACATCCTCGCCAGGTGGATTGTTACCAGCCCGGCAGGTAGCACCGCATTCAACGAGGAACTCGGGCGGCTTACCCTGCTCAGCTATCCGGTGATCGCGATCCCCTCCATGCTCATGATGCTGGCAATCTTTTATTACCTGTGGCGCACGATTCATGGCATGACCGGATTCACGATTGAAGAGATATTGGTCTCACTTCGCCCGCAGAATGAGCACGATAATGTATCAAGTTGAACAGAGGCCGCACCCAGGCTGGAAATATACATGCCAGAATTATTGCCTTATCCCAGCGCTGGAAATAAAGATCAGCGATGTTGTTAGCTGGATAGTCTTCAGCATCGAGCAAGGTGGTGACAATGTAAAATCTGAGAAAGAAAGGCCCAGAAGGTATTTTCTTTGCTGAATAATCGCCGACGACTCAATGCGCCTGATTGTGCGGGCCGGAGATAATGGGCTGGACTCAATAAATTTTCCAAAACATCCACTCAACTGGCTGAATGATTTTTGCTTCAGTTCCGCCATCTTTTCAGTCAGTATCTGACGGGCTAAACGGGGCTTTCTGCGGAGAGTTTGAAGGTGAAATCCGGGGAACAACGGAGTAGCATTCTGCATGACGAATTGTACCAATTTCACGCCATTCCTGCCGTTGTTTTCCCGCGCTAAAGCGGCTTAACCTAGTGCCATTCGGGTCAGTACCCTTATTTGGTAAGATCACGCTTAAGTAAGGGTACTGACCCCTTTGTTGCGGCTAACATTTTGTGGTCGACTTCCGGAGGTTACCTAAGATGAATCAACCCAGGCCCGCCTCCCAACGCGCCGAGTCGCGGCTTCGCCTGGCTTCCTGGGTGGAGAGCCCGCGCGTCCAGTACAGCATCGTCGTGCTGATTATTATTAACGCGATCACGCTGGGGCTGGAAACCTCACCAGCGGTGATGGCCCATGCCGGCTCCTGGCTGCTGGCACTGGACAACTTCGTCATTGGTGTATTCGTTGTCGAGATCGCGATTAAGCTGTACGCTCATCGCTGGCACTTCTTTCGCGATCCCTGGAATGTCTTTGACTTCATCATTATCACCATTGCGCTGATCCCGGCCAGCGGTCCGCTGGCTGTTTTAAGAGCGCTGCGGATTCTGCGTGTATTACGCCTGATCTCCATGGTACCAAGGCTGCGCTTTGTCGTGGAATCACTCCTGCACGCCATACCGGGAATCGCCTCCATTGCCGGACTGCTGCTATTGCTCTACTACGTGTTCGCGGTCATGGCAACCGGGCTGTTTGGCGCCGATTACCCGGCGTGGTTCGGGACCATCGGCAAGTCCATGTATACACTGTTTCAGATCATGACACTGGAGAGCTGGTCGATGGGAATCGCACGCCCGGTGATGGAAACACACCCATATGCCTGGCTGTTCTTCATACCCTTCATACTGATCGCTACGTTCACCATCCTGAACCTGTTCATCGCGATCATCGTCAATACCATGCAGACCATGCATGACCGCACTCACACGCAGGAGCAGGCCGCTATCGAAGATGCGTTGCACAATGAGGGCAGCAATATAGGAGAGCAACTGCAGAAGCTGCGCGAGGAACTCACAGAGGTAAAGCAGCTGCTGCGTCAGCGCGGTAGCGCTCAATCGTGACAGGCACTCCTGTCAAACCGGGCCACTACACGTAACTATTACTATTGATCCAGCAATAGATTCCTTCAAAAACGACCGATGCGAATATCGATGCGAGTTGTCATCACACCCTGCGTGGACATATAAACAGGTGAATTGCGTGAGCAAATCCATTTCGACGCTTTATAACTGACTGTTAACAATTATAAATACCAGGATAACCCCTTGAATCACCAGCCAGGGAAAAGGTTCGGCCAGGACCGCTCCCCGGCCAGTCGGTCGCTGCGTATTCGGCGACAAGGTATCAGGTTTTTCGATTGGCCTGGCGGCGGGCGTTTGAAAACGTGACATTCAATGCCTCGGTGTTCAGCCATTTTTCGTTGGCGCTGCTCCCGGCTGTTCCATCTGTTCGAGAAGAGCGCCTGTTGTCTCTTTGCTGCTAGCTTTTTCCTACAGTAGGTGCGGTGTTATCGGCGACAAGTGCCAGATTTCGCTGTTGTAGTCGCGCATGGTGCGGTCGGTCGAGAATTTGCCGCTGTTCGACGTGTTGAGGATGCTCATGCGTGTCCAGTGTTCCTGGTCGCGATAGGCACTGGCGACGCGTTCCTGGGTATCGACGAAACTGCGGAAGTCCGCTGCTGTCAGCCAGGGATCATGGGCACTGGTAATCGAGTCGATGATCCCGTCGAACAGGTTTTTTTCGAACTGGTTGAAGTAACCGCTTTTCAATAGCTGCATAACGGCGTTCAGATCCTCGTCGGCAGCAATGATATCCCACGGGCGGTAATCGCTGCGGGCCGCAGCGACCTGCTCGGCATTGAGTCCGAACAGGAAGAAGTTTTCGTCGCCGACTTCCTCCAGGATTTCGATATTGGCGCCATCCAGCGTGCCAATGGTAATGGCACCGTTCATCATGAATTTCATGTTGCCGGTGCCGGAAGCTTCCTTGCCGGCGGTGGATATCTGCTCGGAGAGGTCCGTACCCGGACAGATGACTTCCATGGCTGAAACGCGGTAGTTGGGCAGAAACACCACTTTGAGCAGCTCGCCCACATCGGGGTCAGTGTTGATGACATTGGCGACGCTGCTGATCAGCTTGATGATATTCTTGGCCATTGCGTAACCCGGCGCCGCCTTGCCACCGATCAGCACGCAGCGCTGTGTCCAGTTAGCGATATCGCCGCGCTTGATACGGTTGTAGATGTGAATGACGTGCAGCGCGTTCAGCAGTTGCCGCTTGTATTCGTGAATACGCTTTACCTGCACGTCGAACAATGCGGAAGTCGCTAAAGTCACACCGCAGTCACGCTCGACCATGTCGGCGAGACGCTGCTTGTTGGCCTGCTTGATCGCGCGCCAGCGCTGCCGGAACTCCTCGTCGTCAGCGTACGGCGCCAGTTTCCTGAGCTGATCCAGCCGGGTTATCCAGCTGCCACCAATGTGCTCGCTGATGAGGTCGGACAGGCCCGGATTGCACAGGGCCAGCCAGCGCCGCTGGGTAACCCCATTGGTCTTGTTGTTGAACTTGTTCGGCCAGAGCTCGAAGAAATCGCGGAACAGGCCCTCCTTGAGCAGTCGCGAATGCAGCTCGGCGACGCCGTTTACCGAGTAGCTGCCGACGATGGCCAGATACGCCATGCGTACCATGGGTGTATCGCCTTCCTCGATAATCGATACACGCCGCAGCCGATCGGTATCACCGGGCCAGCGTTGTGCCACCTGGACAAGGAAGCGGGCATTGATTTCATAGATAATCTCCAGCAGCCGCGGCAGCAGGTTCCGAAACATCTGCACCGGCCATTTCTCCAGCGCTTCGGGTAACAGCGTGTGATTGGTGTAGGCCATGGTGCGGCCAACGATATCCCAGGCGCGATCCCAGTGAACACGATGCTCATCGACCAGCAGTCGCATCAGCTCGGCCACGGCGATGCTGGGATGAGTATCGTTGAGCTGAAAGCAGTGCTTGTCTGCCAGTGTGTCGAAGTTCCTGCCGTGCAGCCGTTGCCAGCGGCGCAGCACGTCCTTGAAGCTCGCGGAAGCCAGGAAATACTGCTGTCGCAGGCGTAACTCCTTGCCATTCTCACTGGCATCGTTGGGGTAAAGCACCATGGTGATGTGTTCGGCGTCGTTCTTGGACTCCACTGCCTCGGCATAGTCGCCGGCGTTAAATTCATTGAGGTCGAACTCGTCGGTAGCGGTAGCCTTCCACAGCCGCAGACTGTTCACCGTGTCGTTACGATAACCCGGTACAGGAATGTCATAGGGCACAGCCAGCACATCGTGGGTATCCACCCAGCGCACCCGCATGGCACCGTTTTCATCACTATAGAACTCGGTGCGGCCGCCGAAGTGGATGCGCTGGGTGTATTCAGGGCGTTCCAGTTCCCAGGGATTACCGTCGCGCAACCAGTGATCCGGTTCCTCGATCTGGTAACCGTTAACGAGTTCCTGGCGGAACATGCCGTAATCGTAACGGAGACCGTAACCCAGTACCGGTAACTGCAATGTTGCACAGCTGTCGAGGAAACAGGCGACCAGTCGACCCAGGCCGCCGTTGCCGAGGCCCGCGTCGTGCTCGGCGGCCTCGACCTCTTCCAGTTCAATCCCGTAGTCATACAGGACACGGGTCACCGCATCGGTGATGCCGAGATTAAGCATGGCATTGCTGAGAGCCCTGCCCATGAGGAACTCCAGCGACAGGTAGCAGGTGCGCCTCGCATCCTCCTCTTCATAGGCAAAACGGGTTTCTTTCCAGCGTTCCATGAGCCTGTCGCGCACGGTGTAGGCGAGTGCTTCATACAGGTAATGACTCGTGCAGTGCTGCTTGTCCCTGCCGAGAGTACGGTTGTAGTAGCGAAGGAAATCCTCATCGATAGCCTTCTTGTCCATCGCCAGGGGCGGCAATTCGGTCAGTTTCGGATGCGGGACAAATGCATTGGTAAGGTCATTCGGCATGGCTGGATATTTACTCCGGGTGTCGATTCAGACAACGGACGCTACGTCCTGATAGCGCATACTACCCGAACCTTGCCGCAAGATCTCGCGCTGCCATGAACGAGTCAGATCCCTGCAGTAATGTTGAAGCCTATTAAATGCTAATACTCTTGACAAGTTTGGGCATCTTGTAAATGGTAGATCTGGCAGAACGGTCATGTACCCGGCAGCTCTTTATGGAGACCCGGATTTACCAAGCGCGGTTGGATACATGGCCCGCAGCGCCTCGATCGGGAACACCTCCTTGTGCGTGATGCGTTCATCGCGTCGGGTCCGTAATCCGCGCAGCCAGCCAGGACACTGAGACCAGACCGAAGGAGAGAAGGCGCCAGCTGATCGCGCACCTTCTGGTCATCCCAGGAATTCATCGAGGTCCGTTCCAGCAAGGGGGTGTCCGGGAATACATCCAGCAGTTCCGGATAGGTATGGCCCGAGAAGCTCTCGGTTTCCACCGTGGTGATTGTTGTGGGAATGCCAAATACCTTCGCAGCCCTGGCAAGCCCGACAACGTTGTTCTTGAGGGTCTGGCGATCGATGCTCCGCACACCAAATGCCATCTGTGGCTGGTGATCGATAAAGATAAGCTGACAGTTAGCGGGGGTCAGGACTTCGAGTTTACTCTTGCTCATTGACAGTATCCTTCTGTTGTTTACAGGACAGCGTTGTCATGACAACTACTGCAAGAGCATGTCAGCATCAACGAAACGGGCGGTCGTTGCTACCAGGAGCAACCCACCAACTTTGGGAAGCCGGCTAGCGTGCCCCGGAGCATACGCAAGGTGGGGACACTAAAGGACGACGACGACCAGGCCGGCAGCAGCAGTCTGCTTGATGAAACGACGGCGTCCAGGATCAGCGCCCTTGTTCGGTTTGCTGTGCATTGCTCCCTCCTCCGCTCAACCGGTGTCTGGTCAAGCCATGTCGAACAGCAGTATTTCGGCTTGTGACGCGGTGGTCAGCGAAATTGCAGCCGGTCCATCGATGGCGACGCCGTCCCCGGCGCTGAGAGACTCGCCATTGAGTTCAGCGCTGCCCTGTGCGACCTGAACCCAGCCTTTGCGGCCCGCGGCCAGCACATGGTTGACGCTGTCCCCATCACTCAGCAGCGTGGCGTAAAGATCGACGTGCTGGTGAATGGTCACCGAGCCCTGGCGGCCATCGCTGGAGCCGACCAGTCGCAAGCGCCCGCGCTTTTCTTCATCCGGAAAGGCTTTCTGCTCGTAACCCGGTGTGAGGCCGTCATTTTCGGGCAACACCCAGATCTGCAGAAAATGCACGGGCTCTGTGTCGGATGCGTTGAACTCGCTGTGCGTGACGCCGGTGCCGGCGCTCATGCGCTGCAGGTCGCCCGGGCGGATCACCGAACCGTTACCCATGCTGTCCTTATGCTTCAGAGCGCCATCGAGGACGTAACTGATGATCTCCATATCGCTGTGGCCGTGCGTGCCGAAACCCTTACCGGGCGACACGGTGTCGTCGTTGATCACCCGCAGTTTCGAAAATCCCACATATTCAGGGTCATAATAATCACCGAATGAGAAGGTGTGGTAGCTATCAAGCCAGCCGTGATTGGCATGGCCGCGTTCCCCTGCCCGTCGTGTTGCAAACATGCTTTGTCTCCTTTGGCTGAGTCGATGGTAATAACCTACTAAACTACCCGGGTAAAATAAACAGCATCTGGCTCAAAGAACTTTTGCGGTTTGTGCAACAATAGCGAGGGATGTTTGACTCGTTTGAGAGTCTTGCGAGAAACATAAATCCGGCGTTCGTTGCGAGCGTCCCGGCTGCAGGTGATAATTCCGATGGAAGAACTGGAGGTATTTGTAACGGTGGTTGAGGAACAGGGGTTCAGCGCCGCGGCAAAACGGCTCGACTCCACTCCCGCTGCCGTGAGTCGGCGTGTCAAGGCCCTGGAACAGCGCCTGGGAATGAGGTTGCTGCAACGTACCACTCGCAAGCTTCAGCTGACAGAGGCAGGTGAACTCTATTTCAGGGAAGTCCGCCGGTTATTGGGCGATTTAAGAACTATAGAGCAACAGCTCGACGAGGTAACCGGCCAGGCTAGCGGAGAATTGCGGATCGGAGCCCCCATGTCGTTCGGTCAGCGGCGACTGGCACCGGCAGTCGCGCGCTTCGCCCTGGCGCACCCCAGGCTGCGAGTCAGCTTGATTTTGGAGGACCGTGAGACGGATATTGTCAGTGAAGGCCAGGACCTGGCTTTGCGCATCGCCTACCCGAGTGATTCGTCCCTCGTCGCACGGCCGATAGCGTCTGTGCCAAGATACATCTGCGCATCACCCGAGTATCTCGCCAGACGTGGTACACCACAATCGCCAGCAGATCTGCTACAGCATGACTGTCTCCACTACAACGTCATCTCCGAACGTGAGGAGTGGACCTTTGGTGGAGCAGAAGGTGACGAAACGATTGTGATCAAAGGCGTGTTTTGCAGCAATAATGGTGAGGTGCTGGCCGAGGCGGCGATGCAGGGATTGGGAATCACGCTGCTACCCGACTTTATCATCGAGGACGCACTCGCTGATGCACGGCTGGTACGCGTCCTCAAGGGCCGGGAACGCTCGCCACTGACACTCTCTGTGCTGTATCCATCAAGGCACCACGTCCCTGCCAAGACCAGGCTGTTCATTGATTATTTGTTCGAACAGTTTGGCCCGCTTTCCCTGGCCTCGATCCCGATGAGAAACCACCCGGAGGATTAATTCTCCAAAGTAAGTGCACATACACAGCCAGTGCAATTTCTTCTTGTAATTCCGGGGTGTCCGGAATAACGGCGGTTCAGGGGATCAGCGTACTTGAACCCCGTTCAAAGAAGCCCTGGCAGAAAATGACCTGCTGGCTCTACGCAAGGCTCAAATGATTGTACGATAGTCGGGAGTGAGTAATTCCAGACAGAGATTGCTGCTATGCTGGCGCGTAGAGTAAAGATGTATGCGCATGACGGGGGGTCGGCGCAGTGCGCGTTATAAGCAGCTGACAGTCTAATATTCAAGTACTCTGATAATCCTTGAACTCTGGAAAACCCTGCGCTCCAGCGAACTGGCTCAGCTGCGACTTGAGAACGCCACCCGATGACAAACATGTTCCGATCACAAGGCTGTGATGGCCAGCATCACTTTGAGAAACAGCGAATGAATATGATATCTGCCACTGCCTCGCGAGCGCGCGGGCCGGCAATACTGTGCCTGTGCGTGCTGCTGGCCCTGCTCCCGGCGACCCCCGGGTACGCGGAGCCGTCCGTGATCGCCGTGCCCATCTCCCTCGATTACCCACTGTTACGCCATGCGCTGCTTACGCAGCTATTTACTACCCCCGATGGTAGCGCAGATATTCTCGATGACCCCGATGGCTGCAACCGAATCCTGCTGTCAGAGCCGAACATGGGAGCGCAGCAGGACAAGCTGGAAATCGTAGCCCGGGTAAAGGCACAGCTCGGTGTTAGCGCACTCGGCAGCTGCCAGGAACTGCTCACATGGCAGGGCACAATCGGCTCCCGGTCACGTCTGGAGATCCAACCTGGAGGCAAATCCATCAAGCTGGCTCCGCAGGAGATCTGGCTGGTCGATGATGCCGGCCAGACCATCTCCTCGGGGCCACTCTGGGTGGCGGGCAACCGCAGCATCAAGACCTTCCTGGGTGGCTATGTGCTGGATTTCAACCCCTACATTGAAGCCCTGGGAGATTTTTTGCCGGAAGTGCTCCCCCACCGCAGCGCGCAACAACTGCGGACCGTGGTCAATAGTCTTACCCTTGGCGATATCAGGGTGTCACCCGAAAAGCTGGGC
>JAQBDO010000062.1:0-5259 GCA_032124375.1 Gammaproteobacteria bacterium | reverse complement strand
ACTGTATTCAGGCCAAGCAGGCGTGCCGCCTCACCCGGGTGCGGTGTTAACACCTGGTTTTCGCACTTCGCCGCTGCGTTCGCCAACAGATTCAGCGCATCGGCATCGACGACCCGGGGTTGTGACGCCCCCAGCACCACGGCCAGCAGCGACTGCGCCCAACCCGATTGACCCAGCCCGGGACCCACCACCAGCACATCTGCTGATTGCATCAGCGGCTTCAGTTGCTGTGCACTCGCAACGCCGCGACACATCAATTCCGGACAGGCGCTCGCCACAAACGCAGCATGCGCGGGATGGGTGGCCAGACTGACCAGGCCAGCACCACTGCGCAGTGCCGCCTCACCGGCAAGGCGTGCCGCACCGCCCATGCCCTCGCCGCCACCAATCACCAGCACATGGCCCTGTTGTCCCTTGTGCGCAGTACGAGCACGCGCCCCCGCCAGCAGACCAGGTGCTGCCTGCCTGAATAATTGGGCAGCAGATGTCACCCGCCGATAGACAGCCTCGGGTACCTCGAGATCGGCAAAGCGTATGTCGCCCGCATAGTCAGGTCCGGCCCCGGTATACAAACCGGCTTTACGGCCAATGAAGGTAACCGTCATGTCTGCATGGACCGCCGCACCAGTGACGGCACCGGTATCTGCCTGCAGACCGGTGGGCAAATCGACCGCCAACACCGGCAATGAAGACTGGTTTACCCGTTCGACGGCTAACTGCCAGTCACCGGTCAGCGGCCGATCCACACCGGTACCCAGCATGGCATCGACCAGCACGTCCGCCTCCATACTGGCCGCGGTCGTAAAGGGCGAGACCTGACCACCCAGCGACACAAAATCGCTATACGCTGTCAGGGCATCACCCTGCAACCGTGCAGCATCACCCAGCTGCAGCACCTGCACACGCCAGTTCGCCGCCAGTGCCAGGCGTGCAACAATAAAACCGTCACCACCATTATTGCCGGTGCCACACAAAACCAGCAGCGCACGTGCCGCCGGCCAGCGTGACTGCAATGCTTCCCAGCAGGCCTCGCCCGCACGTGACATCAGGGTATAGCCGGGGATACCGGCCTCTGCTATGGCAATCCGGTCCAGTTCACGTGCCTGGGCGGCGGTGTACAATGAGCACGGTGTTGATGCCTGACTGTTTGCTTCCATAGAACACCCGGATTACCGTAGAGGACAGCGGCTGCGCACGACAGCAGTCGCTGACAATAACAGCAACATACCGTGAAGCATGCCCGGAAATCCAGTCACAATGAACACACCCGTCCCGCCTCCTGATCCACAGCTTGATTACGCCGCGCTGAGCAAGCAGATCAAACACTGGGGACAGGAACTCGGCTTCCAGCAGGTGGGCATTACCGATACACAGCTCGATGACGATGAAGCACACCTGCTGCAATGGCTGGCAGCCGACCATCACGGCGGCATGGATTACATGCAACGCCATGGCACACGCCGTAGCCGGCCTGCCGAACTGGTGCCCGGCACGGTACGCGTCATTTCGGTGCGTATGGATTACTGGCCGGGTGATGCACAGGCCGCAGCTGAGGTGTTGCAGGACACTGCGCTCGCCTATTTATCGCGCTATGCACTCGGTCGTGACTATCACAAGGTAATCCGCAAGCGACTGCAACAACTGGCCACAAAAATAGCAGCCCTGACCGGGCCGTTTGGTTACCGCGCCTTCACCGACAGTGCACCGGTACTGGAAAAGGCGCTGGCACAAAAGGCCGGACTGGGCTGGATCGGCAAGCACACCAACCTTATTAATGAACAGGCGGGTTCCTGGTTTTTTATTGGCGAGTTGTACACCAGCCTGCCGCTCGAAATTGACCGCCAGGCGGAAAACCATTGCGGCAATTGCCATGCATGTATCGATGCCTGCCCGACCGGTGCGATCATCGCGCCCTACACACTGGATGCACGCCTGTGCATTTCCTACCTGACCATCGAATTACGCGATGCCATCCCGGAACAGCTGCGCCCGCTGATTGGCAACCGCGTGTATGGCTGTGATGATTGCCAGCTGGTGTGTCCGTGGAACCGATTTTCCAGCCCCGCCAATGAAACCGACTTTAATACCCGCCACGGACTGGACAGCAGCGCATTGATCCGCCTGTTTGCCTGGCAGGAAAGTGACTTTGAAGAACACACCCGCGGCAGCGCCATTCACCGTATCGGTTATGAGTGCTGGCTGCGCAATATCGCGGTGGGGTTGGGTAATGCGCCGACGACCGCGGCCATTATCAGCGCGTTACAGGCAAGACAAGCCCACCCCTCGGAACTGGTACGCGAGCATGTTGACTGGGCCTTGCGGCAGCACGAGGAATGAATTCGGAAATCGCGCATGCGAAGCGCTGCTACGATTTCAGTATCAGCACCCGACGGGTACGCTGCGCTTTAGCCGTCCTGCAAAACCTCAATACGCCCCACCGCAGGGGGGATAAAGGAGCAACACGACCTACCCGCCACGAAAAAACATCAATACGCCCCACCGTACGGCGGGTAAAGGAGCAACGCAACGTACCCGCCACGACCCCATCTGCAAACATTACTGCATCTGTTTAAGCTTCAAACCTTCCTCATACAACACGTTCTTCGACAGCCCGGTCATCTTCGCAAGCAGTCCGGCGGCCTGCTTCAGCGGCAACTCTGTCAGCAACACCTGCAGCAGACGCAACGCCTCGGCATCAACCTCTGCTCGCTCGCGTGCCGGCGCGCCCTGAACCAGCACCACAAATTCACCCTTCTGCTGATTGCTGTCGGACTCGACCCGTTCAACCAGCTCACTTAACGTGCCCTGCAAAATGGTTTCATAGGTCTTGGTCAGCTCACGGGCCACGGTGGCCTCGCGCTCCTCACCAAGGCAATCGACCATATCCCGCAGGCTGGCGCAGATACGATGACTGGATTCGTACAACACCAGCGTGGCGGTTATTTCTGCGAGCGCCTGTAATCGCAGCCGCCGGGCTGTCTGTTTCGATGGCAGAAACCCCTCAAATAGAAAACGATCCGAAGGCAAGCCGGCCACCGACAGCGCGGCAATCAATGCCGACGGCCCCGGCACCGGGATCACCCGCAAAACTGCCTGGCGCGCCGCGCGCACCAGGTAAAAACCGGGATCACTGATCAGCGGCGTACCGGCATCGGAAACCAGTGCAATATCCTCACCGCCGAGCAGACGCTGCAACATTTTTTCCGTGATATCCCGCTCATTGTGCTCATGCACAGCCAGCAACGGCGTAGCAATACCGTAATGCGACAACAGTTTCTTGCTGTGGCGAGTATCTTCTGCTGCGATCAGCGCAACCCTGCGCAAGACATCCAGTGCACGCGCAGAGATATCCAGCAGGTTGCCGATAGGCGTTGCAACCACATACAACACCCCGGCGTTTTGGTGCACCTTGTTCATGCGGCAGCATCCTAGCAAAAATCACGCCCGCGCGTCCCGGAAAGCCGAAGAGTCTGAAGAGTCTATAGAGTCGCGCTGATTACATATATATAAAGGTAGACGCGGAATCGGCTTTTCAGTAGAGTCTTCGGCACTTTTACTGATGATTTATCTGAAACAACAAGCAACTCCGCCACGTGAATGCATTCCCGACAGTCTTGCGTAAGCTGTTAACCGCAGTCCTGCTGACAACCCTGATCGTCGGCTGCAGTGGCGGCGTGCGTACCGGTTCGTCTGCCGACAGTCGCCTGCAGAATCAGGCCCGCACCCTGGAAGCCAGCGGCAATTTCGCCGCTGCCGCACAACTGTATTTGCAGGCCGCTGCCAGGGTCTCCGGGCAGGAACAACAGGCGCTGCAATTACAGGCAGCAGCCAGCCCGATCCGCGGCGAGGATTATACTGGCGCCACGCGCCTGCTGGATGAACTGCCGGCCGCACAACTTGGCGGAGAAGTACAACAACATTACGTTATCAACAGAGCAGCCATTGCCGTAGTTGAACAGCGCCCTGCCCAGGCCCTGGCGCTACTGGAAGATGTCCCTGCAAGTGGACCGTTTGTTGTCGAATTCCGCCGTTTGCGGGCCGAGGCCTATCTGCAGGAATCGCGTTTTTTCCTCAGCGCCCGTGAACGGGTACTGCTGGATCCCCTGCTCACCGAGCCGCAACAACAGCTGGAAAATGAGTTCGCCATCTGGGAGGCGCTGAACCGGCTCACTGACACGGAGTTGCAATCACTGCGCACCACAGCAGCGCCTGACCCACTGAGCGGCTGGATGGAACTGGTGGAATTGACGCGCCTGTACCTGCAACAACCGGACACACTGGCAGACGTCATACCCCACTGGCAGCAGCGTTACCCCAAACACCCGGCAAGCACTGCGTTCATCCCAAAATTACTGGAAAGCATGCGCGTCGCCGGTCAGGCGCCCGAGCGCATGGCCCTGCTGTTACCCCTCAAAGGCAAGCTTGCAAATGCTGCCATCGCGATTCGTGACGGCGTACTTGCTGCCTACTACGACACCCCTGCTGCCGGCAGCAAACCACAACTGCAGGTGTATGACAGCGGCGAAACACCTGAAGAGGCGGTTGCCGCCTATCATCGGGCGGTCGCTGATGGCGCGCAATTCATTATCGGGCCATTGCGCAAGGAAGCCGTGCAGGCGCTGGCCAGCCAGCCACAACTGTCCACACCGATACTGGCGCTCAACCAGATAGATGACGCTACCCTGTACAAACCCGCCCTCTACCAGTTTGGTCTTGCACCTGAGGACGAGGCCCGTGAAGTCGCACGCCTCGCCTGGCGCGAAGGCTACACCCGCACCATCGCCCTGCTGCCGGATACTGAATGGGGAGAACGCGTCTATACTGCCTTTGCCACCGAGTGGCAACAACTGGGTGGTGAAATACTGGAAACAGAACGCTATGACAATACCCGGACAGATCACGGCAAACTCATTAGCCGCGTATTAAACCTCGACAGCAGCCAAGCCAGGCAGCAGCAGCTGACCCGCCACCTCGGAACAAATCTCGAGTTTGAACCGCGCCGACGGCAGGATGTCGACTTTGTCTTTCTGGTGGCCTCTTCCATGCAGGCGCGCCTGATACGTCCACAACTACGCTTCTATCGGGCCTCGTCACTGCCCGTATACACCACCTCCAGGGTATACAGCGGACACCCCGACCCTGAAAAGGATGCCGACATGGACGGCATTATTTTCTGTGACATGCCCTGGACACTTGAAAACGGCGGCAACTCGGACCACCTGCAGCGCACCATTAACGCCTCCTGGCCAGTCAACGTGG
>JAQBDO010000061.1:0-9486 GCA_032124375.1 Gammaproteobacteria bacterium | reverse complement strand
GGCCCGGCATTGACGTGACAATGCAGGCAGGACTGGTTGCACAGGTATCCAAGATTGACCTGTAGCGTGTCCAGCGTGCTGCGTTGAAGAGCAGGAAAATCGCTGTGCTCCAGTAATGGCAGGGTAGCATGCATGGTCAGGTATTCAGGACCAGGCTCATTCAGGGCAGCAGGCGGTTGAGTAGCCAGACAAGTGAGCGGGTCTTTCGTGATTGCAGCAAGTGGGCATAGCTTTTATTTATTGTCCGGCGATGTATTTGAGCATAGGTCGGATAGGCGTGTATCAATTCCGAGACTACGCTCACCTTTGCATTGACCTGCATGGCCAGTGCAAGTTCATGGATAAGCTCTCCCGCATGTGGGCCGATAAGACTTGCCCCGACTACACGCCCTTTACTAATCAGTATGCGGGACAATCCTGTTGCAACATCTTCTGTCACGGCCCGGTCAATCTCAGCCATGGGAAATTCCACGATATGATACTTGATTCCCTGTGCCAGTGCCTCGCCCTCTGAAAGTCCCACAGAGGCTACTTCAGGGTCTGTATAGACAACCCGTGGCACCACCCGGTAGCTCGTCTTTCTGGGAATGCGAAATACGATATTGGCGAGTGCAATGCCCGCCTGATACTCCGCCATGTGTGTGAATTGCCAGGGCCCGCAAACATCGCCAACTGCATAGATGTGTTTTTGTGATGTGCGCATGCGCCGGCTCACAGCAATACCCTGACGACTATATTCTACACCGGCTGCTTCAAGTCCAAGATCCTGTACAACCGGACGCCTGCCGGTGGCTATCAGGATGCGGTCACATTCGATGGTCATCTGGTTTGACAGCTTTAGTTGCCGTGTATCACCTTCCCTGTGCATGCCAGCCACCTGCACGCCAGTGATAACCTGGATACCCTCCTCCTCCAGGATCTCCTGTAGCAATAGCGATATCGCCTTGTCCTCATTAATGAGCAAGCGGTCCGCCATTTCGATAATGGTGACCTTGCTGCCAAACCGGGCAAAGGCCTGCGCCAATTCCACGCCGATGGGCCCACCGCCAATCACCGCAAGGCGGTCTGGCAGAGCACGCCGTTTAAAGATCGTTTCATTGGTATCGAAGCCGGCCTGTTCCAGCAGTGGAATAGGCGGGATGGCCGGCATGGAACCGGTGGCGATGACAAAGCGCCTGCCGGCAATCGTCTCCCCGTCAATGGTCACTTCATGTTTGCTGATGAATTGCGCTTTGCCAAAACGCACATCGCAACCATAGCTGCGGAAACGTTCCGGATCATCATGCACCAGTATTTTTTCTACCACGCTGTTTACATGGTCAATCGCCCTGCCAAAATCAATTTCCGGCATTGTTGATAACAGCCCCTGCCGCACCCCTTCTCTGGTGACATGCGCCGTACGCGCCATGTGAATAAGTGCCTTGCTGGGTACGCAGCCGGTATGCAGGCAATCACCACCGAGAAGGCCGGATTTTTCGATGAGCGTAACCTTGAGCCCGACCTGTGCGGCAACACTGGCCACAATCAGACCGCCTGGTCCGCCGCCGATAACAATCAAATCCTGTTTTTTTGTCATGTCCGGTTCCGACGTATGCGCATTAAAAGGCGGGATGCAAAGGCAATGGTTGCAATCACAGCAAGCGCCAGTAGCGCTTTTTTTATGAAGTTCTCACCGCCACCCGCGACTTCACGTCCCGCGTATCCCAGATAGGTATAGGCAGCACCACCAGGTGCCATAAAAATAAACGAGGTAATGATGTAATGTGACAGTCGCAGCCGGGTAAGACCGAGGGCATAGTTCAGCAGGTTAAACGGGAATAATGGCACCAGCCGGACAAATGCCACGAAACGCCAGCCCTCCTCCTCAACTCCCTTTAGCAGTTGCTGCAGGCGGTTTCCGGTGCGCTGTGTGACCCAGTCATAGGCAATATAGCGTGCTGTCAGGAAGGCGAGCGTTGCGCCAATTGTAGCGCCAACAAGATTATAGAGCGTGCCATACAGCGGCCCGAACAACACGCCACCGGCAAGGGTAAACAGCAAGCCGGGCAGAAAAAAAACGGTTGCTGCAGCATAGCAGGCAATAAAAACCAGCGGTGCCAGCCACCCTAGCTGCCGAACCCAGCCGGTCAGTTGTTCCACAGATAGCTGGTCACGAAAAACCAGCGCCGTTACGATGCCGCTGGTGATTAGTAACATCAGGATAATGCGGCGGCGCGCCTCAGGACTGATCATGCGTTGTCCAGTTGCGGCTGTTGATGGCATATTCCGTGACTTTTCCGGTAAAGGGCATGAGCAACAGCCTGTGCAGGCGGATACATTGTGCGCTGTCTCGAAAAGTATTGATACCAATGATCATGTTGTCATGACCATCATCCGGTTGTGCCCGGTAAGTACCGAACAGGCGATCCCACAAGGACAAATTGAAGCCAAAATTACTGTTGGTCTCGTGAGCAAGGTGTGAATGATGCACGCGGTGCATATCCGGCGTGACAACAAGCAGGCGCACCAGTCGATCAAGAGTCAGTGGCAAACGTACATTGCTGTGATTAAACATTGCAGTCGCATTCAGCAGCACTTCGAATATGACGACGGCCACCAGTGGTGGCCCAAGCAGGATAATGACAGCAAACTTGATCAGCATGGAAAGCAGGATCTCGATCGTATGGAAACGGGACCCGGTCGTCACATCAAAATCCATGTCAGCGTGATGCACCCTGTGCAGCCGCCAGAAGGCAGGCACCGCATGAAACATAACGTGCTGCAAGTAGATAACGCCGTCCAGTAACACCACAGAGCACGCAACCGTTACCCAGGCTGGCAGGTCAATAAGATTGAACAACCCCCATTGATGCTCGCTGGCATAGGCGGCGACGCCCACCGCTGCAGTCGGGAAAATAATACGCACAACGACAGTATTCAACACCACCAGGGCAATATTATTCAGCCAGCGTGCGGACTTTGATTGCGTTAATGGGCGGCGTGGTGCCAGCAGTTCCCAGACCGCCATCAGCACAAATACACCAAAGAAAACACCCAGTCTGATTGCAGCCTCGTTGGTAGCGATAAAATTATCCATGTTTCTCGGCTATGTTCCTGGTGTATCTACTGGTTGGCAGGTCCTTGTCCGTAACAGCTGCAAGTTTCTGCAGTGCATCGAGAACAACATCCACACCGGCATCAGCCCGCAGGGCATTTTCGCTTAAATGCCGTCGCCAGTGGCGCGCACCCGGCGTTCCCTGAAACAGGCCAAGCATATGTCGCGTGATGTGTTTGAGTAGCGATCCCTGTTTCAGTTCCCTTTCTATGTAAGGGATCATGCTGTAAACAATCGCCTCGCGTGACGGCAGCGGGCCTGTATCATCAAATATCCGGGCATCGACGTGCGCCAGTACGTAAGGGTTGTGATAGGCCGCACGCCCCAGCATGACACCGTCGACCAGCTGCAAGTGTGTTTCGGCCTGTTCCAGGCTCTCGATACCACCATTAATAATAATGGCAAGTCCAGGAAATTCCTGCTTGATGCGGTAGGCAAAGGCATAGTTGAGTGGCGGCACAGTGCGGTTTTCCCTCGGACTTAGCCCCCTCAGATAGGCCTTGCGCGCATGAATGACGAAAGTATTACAACCAGCCGCCTGTACCTGCTGGATGAAATTTGCAAGCGCCTCATAGGAATCACGGTCATCAATGCCTATCCGTGTTTTTACCGTTACCGGTACTGACACGGCGCGTTTCATCGCCGCAACGCACTCTGCAACAAGTTCCGGCTCCGCCATCAGGCAGGCACCAAAACGTCCGGACTGAACCCGATTACTGGGACAACCCACATTCAGATTGATTTCGTCGTAACCGTAATCTGCACCTATGCGTGCACATTCAGACAATTCCTCAGGGTGACTACCGCCTAACTGCAGGGCGACCGGATGTTCAGCCGCATCATGCTGGAGAAAGCGCTGCGGGTCGCCGTGCAACAACGCACCGGTGGTTACCATTTCGGTGTAAAGCAGCGAGTGGCGCGTGACCAACCGCAGCAAATAACGGCAATGGCGGTCCGTCCAGTCCATCATGGGTGCCACAGCGAATCGATGTGATAGCGGGAAAAGGATGTTTTTGCTCCGGCCAGGTTCTTTAAATTTTGTATTATCTGCCGATATCCGGCTAGTGGGCAGCAGTGTTTACCATAGACCAGTGATTCCGGTCACAACACATAAATTACCACTTTTGTATTTTGTCGTCGGGTGCTATAGTCAAAAATCGTGCTGGTATGTGTCTTGTTTTTACATATTAACCAAGGAGTTAGCCATGTATTGTTTCCGCTCTGTGATGATATCTCTGACACTCACGCTGATTGTTTCAGCGCCTGTATCAGCCGACGTGCTCTTGATCGAGAGCATTCAATCGGCTCCAGCAATAGCAACACCGCGTAATGGACAGACCATGTCCCAGGTCCGGCAGCAATTCGGAGAACCGGCACAGGAACTGGCCGCTGTCGGTGAACCGCCCATATCACGCTGGGAATATACCGGTTTCTCGGTATTTTTTGAAAATGACGTGGTTCTCCACTCTGTTATCCAGCACGCAAAAAACAATTAACCTATAGTTTTTTCTGTACGGCAGGTCAGCGGTGATCACACTGCTGGCTGACATTCCATTCTCAACGGGCGAATCAGCCCGTAGTGCAACCGCTTGAAACCCGCCAGCAGGGTTCGTACCCTGTCTGGACGGTCGCCCTTCCCTCTGATTGGCGACATAGTCAATCTTCCTGATTTTATGGATAATACCGTGATACCTCTGAAAACCCGGGATAAAAAAGTATGATCCTCATATTACAGGCCGACACTGACAAGTCAGGCGAAGATTACCAACAGCTGATGGATTATCTGTCGAACCTGAAAAACATACAGTCCAGGTTGCACGAAGAAAAAGGTGCCCTGCAAACGCTCACGGAAATTTACCTGGTGGGCGACACGGCCACACTGTTAGCAGAGGAAATGGAAAGTTTCACCTGTGTTGAACGCGTGGTACGTATTTCCGAAGAGTACCGTGTCCTCGGCCGTCACCATGACGACAAACGGCCGACCTACTTTGATTACAATGGTGTGCGCTTTGGTCAGGACAACCTGAATGTATTTGCCGGGCTCTGTGCTGTCGATACCCCGGCACACGTAGAACTCATGATGAAGGCCTTGCAGGAACATGGTCAGCAATGCACCCGCATGGGTGCCTACAAGCCGCGCACCAACCCCTATTCATTTCAGGGCCACGGCAAGAGCTGTCTTCCCTATGTATTCGAACTGGCAGGAAAATACGGTATCAAGGTCGTTGCCATGGAAGTGACCCACGATATGCATGTCAGGGAAATTCATGAGGCACTGGAACAGACCGGACATCCAACCGGCATCATGCTGCAGATAGGCACGCGTAACACCCAGAACTTTGAATTGCTCAAATCGATAGGTCGTGAACCTGAATTCCCGGTACTTTTGAAACGCGGTTTTGGTATCACACTGGAAGAGTCGTTGAACGCAGCAGAATATCTCGCCAGTGAAGGTAATCGTCGGGTGATTTTTGGACTGCGGGGTATGAAAACCAACATGGGTGACCCGCATCGTAATTTTATAGATTTTGCACATGTGCCCGTCGTGCATCGCCTGACACGGATGCCGGTATGTATCGACCCGTCACATTCGGTCGGTTCCCGGGAATCAACTCACGACGGCATAATGGATGTTTTCCATGTTACCGCCCAGGGGATTATCGCAGGCGCCAATATGGTGTTGGTAGACTTTCACCCGGAACCCGCCAAGGCACTGGTCGATGGCCCTCAGGCCCTGCATATGAACGAACTGGGGTACTTTCTTGAAGATATACAAATAGCCAGGCGTGCCTATGAACAGCGGCTGGCACTTGCCACACAGCACCAAAACAATGCGGTCTCAGTCGCTTCATAACATACTCCGGAGTATTTGAATGAACACAATCAAGACACTCATCGCTACATCAGTTGTTTCCGCAGCACTGCTGGCAGCTGCCGGCACAACACTGGCCGCCGACAAACCGGCTGTGGGCATTACACCGGATATGGCTTCTGTTTCCGTTATGCATGACGGCAAGGAGACCTCAATTACGCGTAACCAGGATCAAAACAATACGGTTGATCCTGCCTTCGCCAAAACTTCCCGTAAATGCCCGCCTTTCTGCATCCAGCCGGCAGTCATTGCTCCCGGCGTTGAGACCATTGCAGAGATTGAAATGCTGAATTACCTGAGCAAAATGAGTGCGGGTGATAACTCCATTCTTGTGATTGATTCGCGCACCCCGGACTGGGTAAAGAAAGGCACCATAGCCGGCGCAATCAATATTCCCTGGACGGCCCTTAACCCGGCCATGGGTGCTGATCCGATCTCCATCGGCGAAATTATGGTTGAAAAATTTGGCGTAAAGGAACTTGAAGGTCTCTGGGACTACTCCAATGCGAAGACACTGGTGATGTTCTGCAACGGCATGTGGTGTGGTCAATCGCCAAATAACATCAAGAACCTGACTAAATTTGGTTATCCGGCAGACAAGATCAAGTGGTATCGTGGTGGCATGCAGGACTGGGAAATACTCGGCCTGAGCACAGTTAAAGACGAAACAGCTAAAGGCGAATAGGCCTTTATAGATAATCATGCATCTGAAGGACGGCTTGTGCCGCCTTTTTTTCGGCCGTTGATACACCGACGTGTTAATCCCGGTAATACCCTGAAAACTGTGAGCTACGCAGGACTGTCCTGATTGGCTATACTTCAGCTGCAGGATAAGACTGTCAGTCTTGAGGGGGATCGGTCATGCATACACTCAGAGTCATTGCTCTGGCATTCATGGCATTTATGGCATTTATGACGCTGGCAGCGGCTGCTGCCGAGGACACTTCCCGGGAAGTCCAGACCCCATACACTGAGCCAAAAGTCGTTTATGACTTTTACTTTGACGACCCTCAAAAGATTAACAATGCCTTGTTCTGGATTCGCTCGTTGATAAACCCCTTGATGGATGAACCTTACAACATGGCTCCGGAATTCATGGACATCAAGGTGATTATTCATGGCACTGAAATTGTCACTGTTGCCAGAAAGAATTACGAAAAGTACCAGGATGCGGTCGAGCGGATGCGCTATTACGCCAGTCTCGGTGTTGAATTCAAGGTATGCGGACTAGCCGCTCATGACTATGGCTACAACCCGAACGACTTTTACGAATTTATCGAAGTTGTACCCTCTGCCATTAATGAGCTGGCACACTGGCAGCTTGAAGGTTACGCACTGATCACACCAACCGTTATGGAAAAGAGGTTTACTATTGAAGAAATCCGCTAGCGTACTTTTTATTCTGCATTATTTATCAAGCTTCATTAGCAGTGGTGGCAGAAATATAAAATCAGCGAGCAGTGCGAATGCGATCGTAATGGATGTCAACAAACCCATGTCGGAATTCAGTTTGAAGGTTGATTGTGCGAGCACCAGAAATCCGGCAACCAGTACGATGGTGGTCACAAGCAGGGCAATGCCAACCGTATGAAAAGCATAGCGCACTGCATCCTGCGGATTCATGCCCTGCTCCCGACGTGCGCGCAGATATTTACTGAGAAAGTGCACGGTATCATCAACAACGATACCCAGTGTCAGCCCGGCCACTATAGACAGGCCAAGTCCGACCTGGCCATACAGCAAACCCCATAAACCAAAACCCATTGCCGCCGGTGCAAGGTTGGGAATCAGGCTTATCAGGCCTATCTTTACAGAGCGCAGGGCGAAGATCAGTATCAGTGATATCAATACCAGTGCAACACTGGTGCCTAGCAGCATACTCTTGATATTACGCTGGCCAATGTAGGCGAACATGAGTGACGGACTTGCGCCATGGGACTGCATATGCGGTGCATTTTCTGTAAGCCATGCCTGCGCCCTGTTCTCCATTGCCAGTAAATCGTTACTGGAAAGACTATCCAGAAAGACAGTCAATTTTGTAGCCGATTTACTGATATCAATCTGGTTGTTGAGGTCAAGGCCATAGGGTAATGACATTTCATAGAGCAGCAGGTACTGCGCAACCAGTTCACGGTCATCCGGGAGCCGATACCATTCGGGATCATCGCCATGCATATTCATGTTGAGTCGACGCATGATATTGGTAAGCGTGCTGACATGCAGCACACTGTCCTGAGCCTTGAACCAGTCAGCAAAACGTTCTACATCGCGGAGAAACTCCGGCTCGTTGATGCCGCCGGCTTCACCGTTGCCGAGAGAATAATCGACTGTATAAAGTCCGGTGAGGTTCGAAGTGGTAAACTCAGTTGCCCTTCTGAAATCTACAGTTTCATCGAAGTACTTGATGAACTCATCATTGAGCTCATTGCGCGGTACAAAGCTAACCAGCGCTATAACAATGATCCCCATACCCCAGAACAGAAAGTTGCGTCGTGCAATCACCATCTCTGCAAAACGGTCTACCAGCTGAGTTCCCTGCGTTGTCTCTGCCCTGACGCGCACTGGCAGTACCAGCATCAGGGCTGGCAGGAATGACACGGAAAAAACAAAGGCAGCAGTGACGCCAATGGCCACGATATTGCCCAGATCCCTGAAAGGAGGGGCATCACTAAAGTTCATACTCAGAAAACCAATGATCGTGGTGGCCGTGGTCAGGAAAACCGGCTGCATATTGATGCGAATACTCTCGATCATGGCGGCACGTTTGTCGTGGCCACGTCGCATGGCATGCAGAAATGTCACCAGGAGGTGAACACAATCCGCGACGGCAAGTGTCATAATAATAGTGGGTGCAGAAGCAGATGGCGGTGTTAATGCAATGCCCAGCCAACCCGTCAAACCCATCGCAGTCAGGATACTTAATATGATTATCAGGAAAGTACCCACTGTGGCGACGAAAGAGCGCAACAGCAAAACCAGTGTCAGGACAATAATGCCGAACATTATTGGCACCAGCGTCTGCTGGTCATGGATACTGACTTCAGGGAAGGAGTTGTTCATCATCGCCATGCCGGTGAGATAAACATCCAGCTCCGGATTCCCTGCCTTGACCTTCTCGACAAGATCACGTGCAAAGGCGGCAACCGAAGGAACTTCTTTACCGGTCGTGTCATCCGGCAATTGAATCGTGACATTGACCCCGGTCACGTGACCTCTAGCTGAAATCAGGTGGTCGACCAGCAGGGGTTCATTAACTGCGATATCACGGATTCGTCGCAGGGCCTCTGCATCCAGGTTGTCCAGTAGATCTTCCGGCACGAGATCATCAACGTGGAGATCATCGCCATCGGCCCGGGTGTGCTGGAAATTGGTAAGTGAATCGACGCGTAAGGAATATGGCATTTGCCAGGACGCCTCGGTTAGGCGTGCGACACTTGCCAGTGTCTCCCTGTTAAAAACATTACCATCCTTTGGCGCCAGCACAAACAGGACATTGTCTGTTTTGGTATAGGTGTTCTGC
>JAQBDO010000060.1:0-3750 GCA_032124375.1 Gammaproteobacteria bacterium | reverse complement strand
TCCCATGCCATCGATGCTTTTCTCCATACGCAGCAAGGACTCATTCATAGTATTCATACTATTCTGCATTTCACTTACATCCTGTGAAATGGCACCCACATATCCGGTCATCTCACTCATCGATCTGCTCATATCGAACATCAGCTTTACAAAAAGAAGCGCAATGACTCCTGCGCAGATAAATAACAACGCCTGTGATAATTTGCTGGTCATTCTCTTTATGCCTTCTTTCTTTGATCAGTGGGGGCTATAAATTTTAGCAGATTTTCTGATGAGAGGTACTCAGCATGAATGCGTACTTCCGACCAGAACACGACATTTATCCCCATACAAAAACGGCCCCGAAGGGGCCGTCTATGAATTGAAATAATTACAGGGAATAAAGCGTGATTCCCGTGAGAGTCTTTCGAATCAGCTTGCATTGGCTTGCAGTTCTTCCAGCTTCTGCTCGGCAACCTCTGCAGCCTTGAACTATTCCTGAAGGCCGTCGTCCTGGTATTGCGCGTAACTGAAGTCCGGATGAGGGTGTTGAAGGCCTTTCGAGCACCGGTCTCGTCACCATTTTCCATCAGGATCGACAGGGTAGTTGGGAGTCTCCAGTGCTTCTCCTTTCGGGTGACGAGAATGCCTCTCGGGGATCGGGTGAACAGGCTATTAACAGCGCTGCACGATCTACAGGTAGAATAAAAGCCCTATTCCCTAAAGTCTTATGGTTATTGAACATCCCCTCGACCATTCGTTCGCCGCATGGTGGTTGGCCATTGAAAAGAAGGAACAAAGACACATGAAACCAGAAATCACAATCAGGAGCGAGACGGGTGCCGATATTGATGCCATAACCGATGTGACGATTGCAGCGTTCAAGACTTTGGAGATCAGCAATCACACGGAGCAATTCATCATCGAGGCGCTACGTACCGCCAAAGCTCTTACGGTATCGCTGGTTGCAGAAATTGATGGCCGAGTGATAGGGCACATTGCTTTCTCTCCCGTGACCATTTCAGATGGCACACCGAACTGGTATGGACTTGGACCTGTTGCGGTGCTGCCCGATTACCAGCGACAGGGGATCGGCAAGGCCCTGATACAGGGAGGTTTGTCACGACTGAGAGATATGAATGCTCAAGGATGTTGTCTCGTCGGAGATCCGCAATACTACAGACAATTCGGCTTTACTAACGCCCCTGAGCTTGAGCTTGTGAATGTTCCACCGGAGGTGTTTTTCGCACTGTCTCTCGACGGGCACCCTCCGCAGGGCAGCGTCACTTTCCATGATGGGTTCAAAGCGGATGGCCAACAAGGCGCTGCAGCGGACGCGGCTAACCGCCGCCGCTGAGCCTGGATGTTACGAATGAATATTAATGCGGCAACCCGGAAGTAGCCGTTACCCGGGAAACGGCAGGTTACGGCCTGCCGACTCAACCGTTCGATGCAACCCACGCGCCAGCCATTTCCCTGCTGGATTCTCCCGGAATACGTGGGTTATGCTTTTGTAAAGCCGTTACACCAGACTGTGGCATCCGGTCACTGCGCTGCCAACGGAATATGAGGTTTACGACATGATTTTGCGTGTAATGGCCGTATCAATTGGCGTTCTGGTTATGTCGCTGGCAATCGCCGGCAGCACGGCCCGCGACCCCGCCGAGTTTTTCTTCCAGGAAACCTTCGGCGATTTCCACGAAGAGCTTGCTCAGGCACGTGAGCAGCAAAAGCAGGCTATCCTGGTGTTCTTTGAACAGGAAGACTGCCCCTTCTGTCACCGCATGAAGACCACCATCCTCAACCAGCCGGAGGTGCAGGACTACTTCCGCGAACACTTCCGGATCTTCAGCGTGGACATCGAGGGCGACCTGGAAATGACAGATTTCAAGGGACACCAGACCACACAAAAGGATTTTGCATTCAAGCAATACAACGTCCGCGCCACCCCGGTGGTGGCCTTCTTTGATCTCGACGGCAACCTGATTGCACGCCACACCGGCCCCACCAGCGATGCACAGGAATTCCTCTGGCTGGGGGAATACGTCGCCGACGCCCACTTCCACACGCAAAGCTTCACGCGCTACAAGCAGGAACGGCGCAAGCACGCCTCGGGTAGTAAATGACGAGTCGGGCAGGAAACATGTCACGGATGACCTTTGCAACGGCAGTGCTATTGCTGTCAAGCGCGACGACGCTGGCTGCCGAACCGTTGCCTGAGCCGCTCACACTGGAGGATGCACTGCGGCTGGCGGGTGCAGATCACCCGGCAATCGCGTTGAGCCGTGCCAGACTGGCGCAGTTGCAGGCGGAGGCCGAGCGTACTGCGGCACGTGATGAAATCGATATCGGCGCATCCCTGGAAGCTCGCCTCATCGATCCGCCCTCCTCATCCGACGACCAGAGCAATAACGACTCCCGCGCCATCCTGTTTGCGCGCAAGCGACTCTATGACTTCGGCCATACCCGGGCCATCGAGGATGCGGCAGCGGCATCTGTCACCGGTGGTGAGTTGCGTGCCAGCGCCGACCTGCTGCGCCACCGGATTGCGATCATGCAGGCATTTTTCAACGTGCTGCTGGCCGATCTCGAGTACGCTCGCGACAATGAAGCCATGGCGGTTGCCTACGTGCAGGCAGACCGGAGCCGCGACCGCAATGAACTCGAACAGCTATCGGATATCGATCTGCTCGAGCAGGAAAGCGTGTACCAGGAATACCGCATGCGGCGCACTCGCGCACAAGCGCGGCAGCGCAGCACGCGCGCCCTGCTGGCGCAGTTGCTCGATCGCCCGGACCAGCTGCCTTCCAGCCTGCTGCAGCCGGATCTGTCTGACAATAACCAGCCGTTGCCCGAATATCAGCAGTTGATCGAGGCGACGCTTGCCGCCAACCCCGGAATGCAGTCGCTGCGCGCGGACCTGGAGGCCGCCCGCCTCATGGTGAAGGCAGAACGTACAGGCAAGCGCCCGGTACTGAGTGGCTCTGTCCAGGCAGCGGCAAACGAGCGCAATGTTGGCTCGCGCAACCCGCTGGAAGCCGAACTGCGCCTGGAAATCCCGTTATATGACAGCAACCGTAGCAATGCCGAAGTGGCACGGGCGCAGGCCGATGTCTACCGGCTGACAGCCGAGTTGCGCCAGCTTGAATATGAACTGCGCCAGCGCGTGCTGGAGACCTGGCTCGATATCCAGACCCTGCTGGCGCAGCAGCAGCAGGTCGACATCGTCACTCGGTCGCGGGCGCTGAACTTCGACCGTGCCCAGGCCGAGTATGAACTCGAGCTGAAAACCGATTTCGGCGACGCCCTGGTCGGGCAATCCGAATCGGCCCTGTTGCGGGCGCAGACGGAGTTCGGCCTGGCACTTGACTGGGCGCGGCTTGCCGCACTCACCGGTGAACCTTTCTCACCCTATATCCACACACAGGCAACACCTCCACAGGAAAACAGAACCCATGAAACGCTACCTCGCTAGTCTTGCGCTGTGCGCGCAGGTCGTGGCTGCACCGGCCGCGGAATACACTGCCATACTGGACTGGTCACAGCGCGCAGTACTCAGCACGCCGGTTTCGGGCGTCATCCAGTCTGTGGTCGTCAACACGGGGGAACGCGTCGAAGCCGGGCAACTGCTGCTGCAACTCGATCAGCGTCCATTCGAGAGTGCACAGCGGGACGCCCGGGCGCAGCTTCGCAAGCACAGGCTGCTGCGTGACGAGGCCAGGCGCGAACAGGAGCGTACCCGTGAACTGTACGAGCGCAGGGTGATCTCTG
>JAQBDO010000059.1:0-3156 GCA_032124375.1 Gammaproteobacteria bacterium | reverse complement strand
AAAGTATTTCTGGTGATCCTGCATACTGGAAATCAGCGCCTCGGCCGGTACCGCCAGAAAGCGTTCGTCAAAGCCGCCGGTAATGGCAACCGGCCATTCCACCAGCGCGGTCACTTCATCGAGCAGGGCAGGGTCAATGTGTGCATGGCCACCCAGTGCGCTGCCGGCCTCACTGACCTGAGTCTGTATCGATGCACGCCGCTGATCCATATCGGCGAGCACCATGCCGGTTTCCCGCAGGATCTCTGCGTAGGCATCCGGTGAGGTGATGGCAATGTTTCCAGGGTGATGAAAACGGTGTCCACGGCTATAACAGTCACTGTCGATACCGAGGATATTTGCCTTGATAGCAGCGCTGCCGAATAGCAGCACGATCCAGTGTAGTGGCCGTACAAATTCGATGTCCGAGCTGCCCCAGCGCATGCGTTTTGGCATGGGTAATGTCCTGAGGGCTTGTTCAAGCAGTTCGGGCAGTAGCGCCGTGGTGGCCTTACCGGCGACGCTGGAATTGAACACCAGCCACGTTCCCTTGTCGGTTTCCAGCATCTCCAGATCGGCCACCGCGACGCCACAGGAGTGTGCAAAACCCTCTGCCGGTTTGGTTGGATTACCGTCTGCGTCGAAGGCAGCCTGTAGCGCGGGACCGCGTTTGGCAATCTTGCGGTCGGCCTGTGCTTCCGGGACGGCCTTGATGAGTACCGCGAGGCGGCGTGGTGCAGCGAAGGCCTGACAGTCACCGTGTTGCAGGTGGTTCTCTGTCAGCAAGGCATCCAGCGAGTCCCGCAGCGCATCACGCATGCGTCGCAAGGCCTTCGGCGGTAGTTCTTCGGTACCGATTTCGATTAGTAAATCCCGGGTTGTCGTCATGATGCCGCACCTGTGTGTGTCAGCAGCGGGAAGCCGAGTCTTTCGCGCGCGGCGTAATAGGCTTCGGCAACCTGACGTGACAGGGTGCGCACCCGCAGAATATAACGCTGTCGCTCGGTGACCGAGATGGCGTTACGTGCATCCAGCAGGTTAAAAGTATGCGAGGCCTTGAGCACCATTTCATAGGCGGGCAGTGGCAGATCGGCCTCGATCAGGCGGTTGCTTTCACGCTCGCAGGTATCGAACCAGCCAAGCAGAGATTCGACATCGGCGTGTTCGAAATTGTAGGCAGACATCTCCACTTCGTTCTGATGATAGACGTCGCGATAGCTTAGCGGACCGTCAGGACCCTCTGTCCAGACGAGGTCAAAGACGCTCTCGACTTCTTGCAGGTACATGGCAATGCGTTCCAGACCGTAGGTTATTTCCCCGGTTACCGGCCGGCTTTCAAGGCCGCCGACTTGCTGAAAATAGGTAAATTGCGAGACTTCCATGCCATTTAGCCAGACCTCCCAGCCAAGTCCCCAGGCGCCCAGTGTCGGGGATTCCCAGTTGTCCTCGACAAAGCGGATGTCGTGTACCAGCGGGTCAATGCCGAGTTCGCGCAGCGAGCCGAGGTATAGCTCCTGGATCTCCAGTGGCGAGGGTTTCAGCACTACCTGGAACTGGTAATAGTGCTGCAGACGGTTCGGGTTTTCACCATAGCGGCCATCGGTGGGGCGCCGTGACGGTTGCACGTAGGCCGCACGCCAGGGCTCCGGGCCAATGGCGCGCAGGAAGGTGGCCGGGTGAAAGGTACCGGCACCGACCTCCATATCGTAAGGCTGCAACAGCGCACAGCCCTGTCGGCTCCAGTAGTGCTGCAGTGCAAGGATCAGGTCCTGAAATGTTTTTGGGGTATCAGACACGGCTTGTTTTTCGTATGGGTTGATGCAGATTGCAAGCCTGACAGTATAGCGTGCAGTGCTGACAATTTCCCCACGCCAGCGTCCTGAGGGCTTCTTTAAATAGTTTCCGAGTGACAACTTGTAGTTCTGTATGGTAAATGTAGATTAACGATGCAGTGGCGCTGACCTCAAGCCTGTGTGGTGATTGGTCGACAAACGGGCTGTATCCTGGCGGAGGAACGGCATGGCAGAGCTAATTCTCGAACCGACACCGCTGGCGCAGTGGCAGACGCTGGTACACGAAGCCCAGTCAGCCTGCGACCGGCATCTTGATGAAACGCTGGAAAGCTATCTGGTGTTCCTGCTGATGCGTTTCGCCGACAAGCCGCACTGTACAGCGCGCATTATGGCCGCAGATTATCTCAATTCACAGACACTCCCTGGTGAGCTGCGCGCGGATAAACTGCGTGATGTGGGTGATCATTGCCTGCTGTTCTCCGGACTGTTTCCGCAGCTGGCTGAGCGCCGGCTGGTGCGGATAAGTTATTTCGTCAATATCGGTCGGGCCTCCTACCGGCAATTATCAGACGGGCTGGATCGCGGCTGGTTATCGGTGTACAGCCATCTGTCCGAGGCGTTTATCGTGCTGGTGGATATCTTGCATGCCATGCGTGGGCTGGGCGGTGTGACCGCTTTGACGCCATTACAGGCCATGGATTTTTGGCAGCAGACCGGCAGCCGGCGCTGTTACCAGCAGGTCTGCGCCGGGGGCCGTTCCATACCGGTGGCCAGTGCCACGGAAAAGCACTGAATCCCGGTGTTATTTATACAAAGCGAGCGGCGCTTGGGGTAGAATCCCCGCAAAACCGGGTGTCGTCCGGGCAGGGTTGCATGCGGTCTGCGGTTTCCATACAGGTGATTCCGGGTTTGCAGGTAGGCCAGTCAGGCTGCACTGAAAGCCACGCTGTTACCTGTTGTTCTCATTATGTCTCAACAACCCAAAGCCGTTGCGCTGATTTCAGGCGTACTCGATTCTCTGCTGGCTGCGCGTGTGGTAATGGACCAGGGCGTACACGTCGAAGGCATTAACTTTTACACTGGTTTTTGTGTTGAGGGACATACCCACGCCATTCGCAAACAGGACCGCGCCAGGCCGAAACGCAATAACGCCTTGTGGTCGGCGGAACAGCTGGGTATCAAGCTGCATCTTGTCGATATCATCGATGAGTACAAGGATGTCGTCATTAACCCGCAACACGGGTATGGCGCGAATCTCAATCCCTGTCTGGACTGCAAGATATTCATGGTCGACAAGGCGCGGCAGTGGATCGAGGAAAACGGCTTTGATTTTATTATTACCGGTGAAGTCGTCGGCCAGCGGCCGATGTCGCAACGCAAGGAC
>JAQBDO010000058.1:0-3886 GCA_032124375.1 Gammaproteobacteria bacterium | reverse complement strand
CCATGTGCTCACCTACTTAAGGAATTTTTGATTTTCTTGACGCGTCTTTTACAGGGAAGGGGTGGAATATTCACTATTTTTACGACTGAGAGGCCTTGAACTGCGCAGGCTCCAGGTGATGCTTGTTCAATAACTTGTAGAATTCGGTGCGATTACGCTGGGCGATGCGGGCGGCTTTGGTGACATTACCGTGCGTGATCTGCAGCAGCTGGGTCAGGTATTCACGCTCGAACTGGCTGCGAGCCTCGGCAAAAGCCGGCATTTTCCCCGGTTCACTGCGCAGCGCACGTTGAACGAGACTGGCGGGGATCAGCGATGTGGTTGATAGTGCGACCGATTGCTCTACCACATTATAGAGCTGTCGAATGTTCCCCGGCCATGTTGCCGACAGCATCGCTTCCATGGTCTCGGTAGAAAACCCGGTGACCCCTTTCTTTGCAGCATCAGGAAAGCTACTCAAAAAATGGTTTGCCAGCAGCGGTATGTCTTCACGACGCTCGGCCAGTAAGGGTAATTCCAGAGTTACGACATTCAGGCGGTAGTAGAGATCCTCCCTGAATTCATTATCCTGCTGGGCCTGCTCAAGATCCTGGTGTGTCGCCGAGATGATGCGCACATCGATGGGTATTGCTTCTGTTGAGCCTACTGGCCGGATGGTACGTTCCTGTAACGCCCGCAGTAGTTTGACCTGAAAACCGGGTGGCATGTCCCCGATTTCGTCGAGAAACAGGGTGCCCCCTTCGGCAGCCCTGAACATGCCATCATGATCACGCGTGGCGCCGGTAAAAGATCCTTTAGTATGGCCAAACAACTCGGACTCAAACAGGGATTCCGGAATGGCGCTGCAGTTCAGGCCCAGAAAAGGACGTGCCGACCGCGGGCTGGCACGGTGGATGGCACGAGCCAGCAGTTCCTTGCCGGTACCACTTTGCCCGCGAATCAGTACGCTGGCGTCACTGTCTGCAACGAGTCGAGCCTGGGTGAGCAGGCTTTCCATCAATGGGCTGCGGGTGATGATTTCTTTGCGCCATTCGGACGTCGACTCATCATTGCCGACGGGGGCATCCCCGGTTATTTTCAGGGCCCTCGCTACGTGCTCCAGCAGGGTTTTACTGTCAAACGGCTTGGTGAGATAGCTGAACACACCGCGGCTGGTGGCCTCCACGGCGTCGGGGATGGTGCCGTGTGCTGTCAGAATCATGACGGGTAATGACGGATTACGACGGTGCACCTGGTCGAATAATGTTAATCCGTCCATGCCCCCCATCTGTAAGTCAGTAATAATAAGGTGTGGCTGGAACAGTGGCAGCTGTGCCAAGGCCTGTTCGCCGCTTTCAACGGCTGATACTTCATAACCGGCTGTTGACAGGCGCAGGGATAACAGGCGTAGCAAGCTGTGGTCATCGTCAACGAGCAGTACGCGATGCTTATTGCTCGTCATTGCCAGCCCCCGGCTGGTTATCGCGTTGCTGTATATTTTGTTCGATGTTTGTCAAGGCCTGTTGCTGTTCTTCCAGTTCCTTGACTATTTTATTCTTCTTTATGATCAGTGCCTTGAGGTCTTTGATTGTGGTGTCGGCACTTAACTGCTCGTGAATATATTGCTTCAGTAAAATAGCCAGCTCCCTGTCACTGGAGTCGTCTGGTTCAGGGTATATTCCTTCCAGCAATTCCAGTGCACGTGGCAGATCACGTATTGAATCATTACCTGTTGCAAGCAGCAGGGCCAGCGTGAGGCGATTGCTGGTGTCGGGGTTGTTGATGTATTCCTGTTCCCATAGCTCATATGTCACCACGCGTTGTTCCGGTGTCATGGTGCGCGTTTCATGTAACTGCGTCAGCCTGTAGTCAGCGCCGTATCCTTTTGACGTGACCGGTGCAAACCCGGTGTTGCTGTAATACTGGAATTCACTGCATGCCGTCAGCAGCATTATTGCGATTGCAGCGGCAGCGCTATAAATAATTTTGTTCAAGAACCTTGCTCCAGTGGCAATATGACCTGCAGGCGTGCGCCTGCCTTGGTTGAGTTTACCACGGTAATATTACCGCCATGTGCTCGCGCGTACTCTCTGGCGATAGATAATCCCAGCCCGGTGCCGCGGACATGTCCTTTACTCGCAGGTTTTCCCTGAAAGAAAGCCTCGAATACCCGTTCATGTTCTGTTGCGGGGATGCCTGGCCCGCAGTCTGCCACTTCTATAATTACCTCTGAATCACGACTTGAAAGCAGCACCCACAGGGGGCTGCCATCCGGTGAATACTTGATCGCATTGGAAATGAGGTTGTCCATCAGTATGCGTAATTTTTCTGCATCGCCAATAAGCTTGACGGCTTGCAGGGAGGTTCGTAATTCAAGCTTGCGCGACAGTAGTGCAACCTTGTGATCTGCAAGTACGGTGTCAATCACAGCTTTCATATCAACCTGATCGTACGAAAGTTGCGTGGCACGGGCGCGCAGAATACTGAAGTTCAGCAGATCTTCAATCAACTTCTGTAACTGCAGACTGTTATCGCGCAGTATGTTGACAATTTCCTGTTGCGGCTCGTTCAGCTCTCCAATGACTTCTTCATGCATCAGTTCGGCGCCTTCTCTTATATTGGAAAGCGGTGTTTTCAGCTCATGGGATATATGTTGCAGGAAGCGGGCCTTTTCCTGTTCAAGTTCAAGCAAGCGGTTGCGCAGCCAGTTAAGGCGTTCACCCAGTTGCTCCAGATCCTTTGGCCCTGTTACGACGGCTGGATCGTTCAACTTACCATCACCCAGCAGACGTATAGCCCGGTCCACCTGATTAATAGGTCGGGTGATCAGTACAGCAAATAAACCGGTCAGAAGCAGGGCGGCAGGCACCAGAGCAATGGCCTGAAATACAAGTGTTTGCTGCACTTTTCCGGATTTACCCTGGATTTTCTCAACGCCGCGATTAATCAAGTCCTGATTTTCTCTCAGTATCAGGTTTGATGTTTGGGCGAGTTTACCAAACAGGGGTAAAACGGCAGTAATTTCCGGCGCATCATGGGGATACTCGCTCAAGGCAGCATAGACTTCGTTCTCATCATGGCGCAGACCTTTCAGTCGTTTTTTCTGCCTTTTGGTGAGATTTAGTTCATCCAGCGAATTGGCAGCCTCAACAAAGCGGCTATGATTCTCGGTGTAGACATCAAAGAGTACCTTGTCACCCAGCACCTGATATTGTCTGGCATTACGTTCCATGGCGGTGACAGCCTCAATCAAAGATTGACTGGACTGGGTAATAAAGACGCTCTGGAGTAATGTTTCCTGGCTTTGATTTACCAGTCGGTCAACCGAGATGGTGGCGAAGACCAGTCCAATAATCAACGGCAGGGCGACCAGAGAGAAGCCGAGTAGTATCAGGTGCAGTATGGATTTTGGGCGATAGAATTTCATTGAGTCACAGAGTTAGTCCGAATATCCCGAAGTCAATCAAACAAGACAGGTTCAGCTGTCTCATGTCAAAGGCTAAATGTTCACAGGTTTTGGCCGAAGCTTTCCAGTATCGTACATTTTTAAGAAAGCCAGCTTAGCATTTGTTAGTTATGCTGATTGTGTGTGACATCCAGAGTCAATAGCCCTATAATCTGGCGTCCGATATTTGACGACACACTTTAAGATAGTTATCAGTGAGATACCGAATTATCGAGTCATTATTATCCATGTAGGGGTTCAACCATGAAGGCTATCAAATCCTCCATTTGCATTACCTGGCTAGGCGTTTTCCTGCTGTTTTTATCCGGATGTGCGACCACCGATTATCCACCGCTTGAGGGTGGGCCGGCCCCTGCCCAGGTTACGCCGGATTACATCGTCGGCGCTGGTGATAGTGTAAACATTTTTGTCTGGCGCAACCCCGAACTATCCAGCACTGTC
>JAQBDO010000057.1:0-2567 GCA_032124375.1 Gammaproteobacteria bacterium | reverse complement strand
ATGACAGCGGCACGAAAACCATTACTTATGTTGAGCCGGAGGCACAACAGTATACACAGCTGACCACAGCAGAACTTGATGCGATGGCGCTGGCGGCCGCGAATGTTAAAAGGGCTGTGACACCCTACGTGACCGGCATGCATGCCGGGCTGCCGGAAGAACAGCGAAAAGAGATTGAGCAACGGATGGGGGCGATGCTGACGCCCCCGGCCGCCAGCAAGCCTGTTGGCATCAAGATCGTTAGAGAGGGCGAGCATTCGATTGCCGGTCTGCAATGTCAGGCCAGCAGCCTCTTAAAGAATGGAGTAGCTGTCGCGAGGGTGTGTATGGCGACTGCTGCCAGCGGTAAACTGTCAGCCCAGGATTTCGTCACCCTTGAGACGCTGGTGACGTTATCGCGCAATATGGCGGACAGTGCCAGTGGTCTGACGGGTGGTTCGGGAAGCCAGCTGGAATTGCTGACGGTTGAGCTGGAGGGTGTGCCGATCTCTGCGCAGGATCTCGCGAATGGCACGAAATACCAGGTTACTTCTGTCTCGAATGATGCCTTGCCTGATGTGCTTTTCAACGACTACGGAAATTTTCAGAAGCAGGGTGTGCAGAACCTGTTTCGCTAGGTCGCTGCTGGATTCAAAGGGTGTGGATCTTCCCCATGAGTGAGTGGGCAACAAAATACATTCCTGCTGTTGGCCGGACGGTAGGGTCGAATTTACCAGTGCCCGGCGCCTGATCGGGTATTAGACCAGTGGCGTTTGATTGTGAGCTGTCATCCCTAAGCCGGCACCACATAACAGCGTGGCGGTAGCGCCGTTTTTCCCGGCGTTTTCACTGTCCGCAGTGTCGTTCTCAAGAACACCCAAAGGTTCTATTGCAAGGAACGGAATGCCATAACTGTCCGCAACGCCAACCAGCGTCTGTGCGCAGGCGGCACCGGCGGCCTAATGCAGGAATACTCCGCCAATAACCGAGCTGCATGATAGCCCTCTGGATATATCCACAAATCGGGGCATCTACCTGGTAGAGGGGCTTGGGGACGGGGGAATAGGTGACGTCCATGTCAGTACTATCCATTAACAGGGGTAACTTGCCGACGTTGCAAACAGATACAGATTCTAGCATATGATGAGTAAAAATGGGAAACAATTCCCAAATACAACTACTATGTGCTAATGTTGACATGCCAACAAATCGGCACAGACATGGTGGTAGATCGCCAATAACGTTCGACAGCAAAATTGCGTAGCATGAAACCGGTAATCCATGATCAAATAAAGGCTGGCCGGGGAAGCTGAAAAAACATGGGGAAACAGACACAACGCGTACTTTTTGGATCGATTCGTACATTGTTGCGCCCGCTCGTGAGAATACTCATTCGCAATGGAGTGGCGTTCGGTTCCCTGGCCGAGGTGGCCAGAGAAGTCTACGTCGATGTCGCCTTCGAGGATTTTAAGCAGGAGGGTAAAAAACCGACGGTATCGCGCGTGTCAGCATTGACCGGCCTGTCGAGAAAAGAGGTCAAGCGCCTGCATGAACTGGAAGTCCCTGATGCAGAATCAAGACAGGAGCGTTACAGCCGTGCAGTGCGTGTTGTCAGCGGCTGGATGAACGACAGGCGTTTTCACGATGGCGAGGGTAACCCGTCGGTACTCAGTCTCGAGGGGACACGTAAATCATTTGGTCTGCTGGTTAAGGAATACAGTGGTGATATACCAACCATGGCCATGTTGTCCATTCTGCAAGATGCTGGCAGTGTCATATTGAAAGACAACAAGGTCAGTCTGGTCAGGCGCGCCTTTATCCCGGGAGATGATGATGCGGACAAAATCCGGATCCTGGGATCGGATGTCTTTGAGCTCATATCAACCATTGATCATAATCTTGTGTCCGCATCGGACAAGCTCCGTTTTCAGCGCAAGGTGTCTTACGACAACATTGATCCGGCTGCGTTGGACAAACTCAGGAAGCTGTCAGCGAGTAAGTCGCAAACATTACTGGAGCAGCTTGACAAGCAGTTCGCTGATCACGAACTGGATACTGAAACCGGCGAAGGCGAAAGCATCAGTCTCGGCATCTATTTTTATGAACAGGCACCACCGAAGGAGTAACGGATATGCGGCACCCACTACAGAGAGGGATTTTAGCGGTTTTAGCATCAGTCATTGTGCTGCTGGCCGTCGGCTGTGGCAGTGGTGGCGGGGGTGGTGGTGGCTTGTTCGCGGGCGGTGGAATCGGTGGTACCGGGATTACATCGGGGACGATTACCGGCTTCGGCAGTGTCTTTGTCAATGGTATTGAGTTTGAAACCGGCAGCAGCAGTTTCGACGTCGATGATGATAACACGGCCAGCCAGGATGACCTGGATATCGGCATGGTGGTAACCATTGTCGGTACGGTGAACGACGATGGCGTGAGCGGGAATGCCGTCAGTATCGTATATGATGATGAGGTTGAAGGCCCGATTGCCAATAACCCCGTGGAAGATGCCGATATGACAACGAAGACATTTATTGTGTTCGATAAACCAGTCATTGTTGACAAGGACGCCACGGTGTTCTCAGCAACGGATT
>JAQBDO010000056.1:0-2573 GCA_032124375.1 Gammaproteobacteria bacterium | reverse complement strand
GTTGGGTAATGACTGCCAAACAGCAGGCAGGAATGTGCCTCTGTAACCCTTATCTTCTATGACCCAGCCATCAACACCCGCTTGCAGTTGCCCGAGAAGGTCTGCTTCAGTGTCGCATTCAACCGTTTGAAGGAGCCCCAGCACAGCGATATGAATTGTCAGTCTGTTCAGTTCCTGTGCGGTTAGTGCGGGGAAACGCGGGTCACGGAAAGCGGCTGCAAATGCATTGTTGGCTACATTGCGCACCAGACTGTCAATTGGCTCGAGTGAGCCTATGCAGCCCCGCAACGTGTCAGTATGACTCAGTGTAACAAAACTCGCGCGCATCCCGGTCAGCGCGGGCGGGTAATTATCGACATCCGGTATCTCAGCGGTGCCGGTCTGTAATCCGGATTTGATGGATGTCAGCGCCACGTCCAGTAAAGCTGTGCGCTCTGCTGTGGAGAAGGCCGGCTTATTCATATAGAACGAATGCGCCATAACCGACGACACGATCGCGGGGGCCGGCGGTATCTCCGGAATTACGCAGATCGATGGTTGTTACTCTCAAGCCATGCAGGCGGGCGTAAAGCAGCAGGCCATCAAGCGGGTTACTGCCACAGGCGTTGTGCTGATCAATGTCTTCAAATGCGAGCGCCTCGATGGCCCTGGCGGTTGCCTGATCAAGTTGTCTGGCGGTTATGTAGTCATGGTAGTGGCTAAGGTCAGAGCTGATAATAATCAGTGTCTCATTGCCACCCCAGAGTTGTTCGATTACCTCATAGACCTCGCGGGCTGTTGCATTCCCGGCAAGAATGGGTACCAGCGTGAAGTCTTGCAATGTCTTTTGCAGGAAGGGCAGGTGTACTTCCAGGCTGTGCTCAAATTGATGCGCGTCTGCGTCAATGGATACCTGTGGCAGCTGTAGAATGTGCTGCATCGATTCCACATCAAGCGGGATGTTGCCGAGCGGGGTGCCAAAGGCGGTTGCCTCTGGTAGAACCAGTCCCTGCACATACTTGCGGTGGGCGGGGCCCAGCAGGATAACCCGGCTAATGCTGCCAGCGTTTCCGATTAACCGCGCATAGCCGCTGGCGGCTACCGGGCCGGAATAGATGTAACCGGCATGCGGCAGGATCATTGCCTTGGGAGGTGGATTGTTATCGTTGATCGCAGATAGCAGTATTTTCAGCTGTGTTTGCAGTTCAACGGGGTTGGCCGGATAAAAGCTGCCGGCAACCGCAGGTTCCCTGATGTTTTCCATGGCAATACCTCGTGTATACCTGAAAAGTAGGGGTTGTCGCAGTGATTTTCAAGTCACCGCGAGGCAGGGAGCGGTACGGCCTTGTGCGGCTTATTGCAACTGCAGTATCACGCCACCCAGTGGGGGCAGCGTCAGCAGCAGTGAATGAGGACGTCCGTTACAGGTTTCAGGTGTTGACATGATTTGCCCCTTGTTTCCGACATCCGAGCCATCGTAGTAACTGGAATCCGAGTTTAGTAGCTCGGTGTAGCTGCCACTCTCGGGTACGCCTACACGGTAACCGTAATGAGGGACCGGGGTAAAATTGAGCACAACCACGACACTGTTGTCGCCATCCTTGCGCAGGTAACTCAGGATGGAGTTGTCAGATGCGATGCAGTCAATCCATTCGAAGCCTTCGTCGCTGAAGTCAAAACGATGCAGCTCGGATTTTTCTCGATACAAGCGGTTTAGATCGCTGACCAGGGTCAGCATGCCGCGGTGGCACTTGTATTCGAGCAAGTTCCACTCAAGGCTGCTGTTGAAGTCCCATTCCCGGCCCTGGGCGATTTCGTTCCCCATAAACAGCAGTTTCTTGCCCGGAAAGGTAAACATGTAGGTATACAGAAGGCGCAGATTGGCAAACTGCTGCCAGTTATCCCCGGCTTGTTTATACAACATGGATTGCTTGCCATGCACGACCTCATCATGCGAGAACGGCAGCATGAAATTTTCTGTATAGGCGTACAGCAGACCAAAGGTCAGGTCGTTATGGTGAAATTTACGGTGTATCGGATCGTGCGACATGTAACGAATTGAGTCATGCATCCAGCCCATATTCCATTTCATGCTAAAGCCGAGTCCGCCGGTATCAACCGGATGGCTGACGCCGGGCCAGGCGGTTGACTCCTCGGCAATCACCATGCTGCCGGGATACTCGCCATGCGTTATGGTGTTCAGTTCCCGCAGAAAAGCTACCGCTTCCAGATTTTCGCGGCCGCCGTATTGATTCGGTATCCATTCACTGGGCGGGCGTGAGTAGTCGTGGTAAAGCATCGATGCGACCGCGTCGACGCGCAGGCCGTCGATATGAAATTCTTCCAGCCAGTAGACGGCACTTGAGATCAGGAAGTTTTTGACTTCATTGCGGCCATAGTTATAGATCAGGGTGCCCCAGTCATGGTGTTCACCACGCCGCGGATCCGCATGCTCATACAGTGCAGTACCGTCAAAGGTTGCCAGACCGTGGGCATCCTTGGGAAAGTGCGCCGGCGCCCAGTCGAGCAGGACACCGATCTGGTGCTGATGGCAGTAGTCGACGAAGAACCGAAAATCATCGGGCTCGCCAAAG
>JAQBDO010000055.1:0-4271 GCA_032124375.1 Gammaproteobacteria bacterium | reverse complement strand
GAATTTACCACCACACAACCTGCCGCCTGATAACGGCTATCGCGGGTAATCACAATATTGGTGCGCCCGGGCAGTGGTCGCCCGATTGATTCATAGGTCTTGCGCCCCATCAGGATCGGCTTGCCCATGGTGGTTTTTTTGAAATGCTGCAAATCAGCCGGCAGATGCCAGGGAAGTTCATTGTCACGGCCAATAACACCGTTGGCGTCCATGGCAACAATAATGGATATTTTCATCGTTAACGCTAAACCGCGACCGGCGCTTTTATGTGCGGGTGCGGATCATATCCCTGCAAGTCGAAATCCTCATAGACAAAGGCAAACAGGTCATCTACAGCAGGATTGATGTGCATGGTTGGCAGTTTATTCGGTGTGCGCGACAACTGTAGCTCTGCCTGTTCCAGGTGATTCAGATACAGGTGTGCATCGCCAAACGTGTGTACAAAATCTCCGACTTCAAGGCCGGTCACCTGTGCCAGCATCATAGTCAATAGCGCATAGGAGGCGATATTAAACGGCACGCCCAGGAATATATCCGCACTGCGCTGGTACAGCTGGCAGGACAACTTGCCATCGGCCACATAAAACTGAAAAAAGGCATGACACGGCGGCAACGCCATGTTCTCGATATCCGCAACATTCCAGGCACTGACAATGATACGTCGGGAATCCGGGTTGTTTTTAAGCTGTTCTATTACCTGGCTGATCTGGTCAATACTGCCGCCGGCAGCAGTCGGCCATGAGCGCCATTGATAACCATATACCGGCCCGAGATCGCCGTTCTCATCCGCCCATTCATCCCAGATGGTGACATTGTTATCACGCAGGTAGCGCAGGTTGGTGTCCCCTTTCAGAAACCACAGCAATTCATGCAGGATAGAACGCAGGTGACATTTCTTGGTGGTCACCAGCGGAAAACCCTCACTCAGATCAAAACGCATCTGGTAACCAAACACACTGACAGTACCGGTGCCAGTGCGGTCTTCCTTGCGGGTACCGTGGTCACGCACATGGCGCATGAGATCGAGATATTGTTTCATGATTATTTATATAAAACTTATTTTCTATTGTTGACGCAGGGCGGGTAAGCTTTACCAGCTGATTTTCCCATCGGTACGCCGATAGGCATATATAAAGAATATCACCCCGATCACGATCATCGGGAACGACAACAGGTGACCCATTGTCACCCAATTCATGGCAAGAAAACCGATATGTGCATCGGGAACGCGTACAAATTCAACAGCAAAGCGGAACACGCCGTAACATATCAAATACAGCCCGGAGACCGCCATGGTCGGACGGGTTTTTCGTGAAAACACCCATAAAATAATAAAGAAGACCAGACCTTCCAGGATGAATTCGTACAGCATCGAAGGATGCCGCGGCTGATTGTCGACAAAAGGAAATACCATCCCCCAGGGTAAGTCTGTCGGGCTACCCCAAAGCTCACCGTTAATAAAGTTACCCATGCGCCCTGCCGCCAGACCCGGCGGCACCAGCGGTGCAAGATAGTCTGTTACCTGGAAGAAAGTCCGGCCGGTATGGCGTCCATACAACCACATGGCAACAAACACACCGATCATGCCACCGTGATAGGACATGCCGCCTTCCCAGATTCGAAACAGCAGCAACGGATCATGCGTAAAGGCAGCAAAGTTATACATCAACGTATAACCAATACGACCACCCAGCACCGCGCCCAGCGCAAAATAAAATACCAGGTCACTGATTTCTGCTGCGCGCCACTGGGTGCCTGAGCGGTGCGTGCGCAACACGCCAAGCCACCAACCCGTCCCAAAGGCAAGCAGATACATTAGTCCGTACCAGTGCACCTCAAATGAACCGATCGCAATGGCGACCGGACTGATATCAGGGTATGTCAACATAACGTTCCTTTCGGTGGTGACTCAGCTTGTATCAGGTCGAACAAATTCAACCCTGCAAAGAGTACCCTTGCAGGGCGGAATTTACTTGTGCCCGGTATTTTAACGGCTATCCCGCCAGGCAGACTTGATACAAACCGGTCCACCACCCTCCTTTCATATTCGCTCAGGTGGCCGGTACCCGGCAAAACAGTGCCTTCAGATAAGCAGTCTCGGCTATGGCCGGGTGTACCGGGTGGTCCATACACTGAAAGCCGCGCTCCAGTATCTGCACCTGTCTCCCCATTTTACCCGCCGACTGGTGCACGATTTGCTGCAACCGTTCTTCCGACAGGTGCATGGAGCAGGAACATGATATCAGGATACCGTCCGGCGCCAACAGCTTCAGCGCCAGCCGGTTCAGACGCCCGTAGCCCTGCTCACCGCTCTTGATATCCTTGCGCCGTTTGATAAACGCCGGCGGATCGACGATCACCACGTCAAAACGCTGGTCGGTATCCTGCATGGCTTTTAGCACGTCGAAGGCATCACCATTTTCCAGCCGGACTTTATCCGCCAGGCCGTTGGCGGCAATATTTTTTTCCATAAAGGTCTGTGCGAGAGGTGATGAGTCCACGCAACATACGCCGGCCGCACCGGCCACGGCTGCCTGCAAGCCCCAGGCACCGACATAACTGAAGACATCCAGCACCTGCCTGTCTTTCACATACTTGTGCAGCGCCTGACGATTGCTGCGCTGATCATAAAACCAGCCGGTCTTCTGCCCCGTGCCCAGCGGCACTTCGAAGTGCACACCCCCCTCGGTCAGCATCACCGTCTCGGGTACCTCACCGATCACCTCTGTTTCCTGTGACAGGCCTTCCAGCACACGCACTGAGCTGTCATTGCGCAACAGTATGCCGGTCGGCGAGAGCACCCTGTCCAGTGCTTCCAGCAGCAGGTCGCGCATAGCCTCCATGCCCGCCGTGGCGATTTGCACCACCAGCACGCTGCCATAGCGATCAACCACCAGCCCCGGCAAACCGTCACTCTCACCGAACACCAGTCGGTAATACGGCTGCTCAAACAGTGACTCGCGCAGCGACAGTGCCGAGCGCAGGCGGCGCTCGAAAAAACCGGCATCCAGTGCCGCACGCGGACGGCGGGTCAACAGACGCGCACAGATCAACGAGCGCGGGTTCACATAACCGGCGCCAAGGGTCTTGCCCGCCGCCGACTGTATAACGGCAAGACTGCCCGGTTCAAAACTGGATAGCGGGGATTTACTGGTATCGACTTCGTTACTGTAGACCCAGAGATGCCCGGCAGACAGGCGTCTGTCTTCGTTTCGTTTCAGAAAGAGTACCGGTAGGTTGGTGGATGTCATGATGCACGTTTCGCTTTAGCTGTCAGCCCGTCACTCAAGGCAGTAGAGCAGGGTTTTCAGTCAGCGCCCTGCCATTCAACACAGCAAGGTACTCGCTACGGTAGGGCTGGGTAAATACCGCCATTGGGTATTGTTCGGGTTTTTTCCCGGTTATCACCACCAGCAGGTCATCCGGATGCTGTCCGGCCCATGCCAGCGCACTGTCTGCGTCCAGCTGGATCAGTGACTGCTGCAGACGGCCGGCAAAACCGAACTGGCCGTGATAGTGCGACACGCTGGCAACGCTGAGGCCGCCCGTCTGGGCAGTCGCAATGACGCGGCTGACGGCCTGCATATCGTAGGCAGGCGCCGCTGTTCTGAATATACCGGCATACACTACGCCCGTCACAAACACCGACAGCAGTGTCATGCGCAGCGGGTAGTCCACTGCGGAGACCGGCCGCAACAGCAGCAGCACAACAGCGGCTGCTACCAGCAGGGCGCCCCACAGCGGTTGCACGTGATTGATCCAGGGTGCCAGATCGAGCGTCTGTGGCAACACAATAAACAAGCCACCACAGACCAGCAGCACCCCTGCCGGCAGCCAGTCACGACGCCGTATAACCATGCCGTCCATGCTGCTGATGACGCGCGCGGCCAGCAAGGCAAAGGCAGGCATTAACGGCAACAGATACTTGAGCTGCTTGCCGCTCACCAGACTCATGAGAATAAACGCGCTCACCATCCACACCAGGCACAGGCGCAGCCCGACATCGCGCCCGGGGCGTGCATGCCACAGTTGCGACCAAAACCAGGGCAACAGAACCCAGGGTGCAAACAACACGCCCAGCCACGGCAGGTACCACCACACAGGGTGTGCATGTGCAAACGACTGCACCATGCGATTGGCGGTCTGTCCCCACAAAATAGCCTCTCGATAGGCCTCACCGCCCGCAGTCGCAGCCGGCAAGGCCCAGCTCAACGCGATGACCGTGCCTGTCGCCACACTAACAAGCATACCGGCGTACCATCGCCACCGGC
>JAQBDO010000054.1:0-4641 GCA_032124375.1 Gammaproteobacteria bacterium | reverse complement strand
CTCCATGCTGGCCGATTGCGCGCAAGTCACCACCGGCATTGATGATGGCGTTCTGGATGCCGAATTCCCGCAGGCGCTCCATGGCACGGTCAATAGCGTAGCCCTTTGCAAAAGCACCCAGATCATAGCTGACGGCCGGGTTGTGATTGACAAGCCCGGTGTCTGTATACGTGATATCACTCACCCCCGGAGCTAGTGCAACCAGGGCTGTGATGGCGGATGTGTCCGGGAGCGTGCCAATCGGTAGCGCATTGTCGTGGAACCCCCACAGGGCAATGAGTTTGCCAATGGTGGGGTTAAACAGGCCATTGCTGAGCTGAGACAGGCGACCGGCCTCCTGCAATAACGGCAGAATTGCAGCATCAGCTGTAAACGGCTGCAGGCTGGCGAGTTGCTCATTGGTGGTCGATAGCAAGCCTGGCTGCCATGCGTGCCAGTTGGCGTGCATGTTGAGGAAGTCCTGTTCGATCTGTTGACTGGCGCGTGTGGCCAGTGACGGGTCGACACCGTATATGCTGACTTCAATGAGTGTTCCAAAGGCGAAAAACTGGTCCTGAAAGACAGTGTCGTTGTCACTGCAGCCGGTGAGGAGCGTGGCCAGCAGAATGATGTCGAGCAGGCGGCAGTAGCTCATGATCGCGCGCTCAGTTTGCTACTGATGACGTCTATTAGCTGGCCGGCAATGTCCGCGTTATACAGTTTGTCGAGCTCGCGAATACACGTCGGGCTGGTGACGTTGATCTCGGTCAGGTAATCACCGATGACATCCAGTCCGACAAAAAGCAGTCCCTGTTCGCGTAAAGCAGGTCCTACCTGCTCACAGATCCAGTGATCATGTTCACTGAGGTCAACGCCTTCACCGCGGCCACCTGCTGCCAGGTTGCCACGAGTCTCGCCGCTCGCCGGAATGCGCGCCAGCGCGTGTGGAAACGGCTCTCCGTTAATCATCAGAATGCGCTTGTCTCCCACCGTAATTTCCGGGATAAATCGTTGTGCCATGGCACTGATAGTACCGTTACCGGTGATGGTTTCCAGTATGACATTGGTGTTCGGATCATTCTGTTGTATCCGGAACACAGAGGCGCCGCCCATACCATCCAGTGGTTTAACAATAATGTCGCCATGCTCGGCAAGAAACTCTTTTAAAACCCGTATATCACGACTCACCCGGGAGGGTGCGCAACACTGGGCGAACCAGGCGGTATAGAGTTTTTCGTTGGCATTACGGATGGCGGCCGGTTTGTTAACGACAAGTGCGCCATGTGCTTCGGCACGTTCCAGCAGGAACGTGGTGTAGAGGAATTCCATGTCTACCGGAGGGTCCTTGCGCATCAGAATGACATCCAGTTCATCGAGTGGCGAGGTGTGTTTGTCTGACAGACTGAACCAGTCCGTTTCATTTACGCGGACGTCCAGTCGGGCCAGCTTTGCCAGGCAGCGGCCGTCGTGCAGAAACAGGTCTCCCTGCTCCATGTAATACAACTCCCAGCCACGTTTGCTGGCCGCCAGTAGCATTGCCAGAGTGCTGTCCTTGTGAAAGTTGATTGACCCGATCGGATCCATAACAACGCCAAGTTTTATAGCCATAGTGCCTCTTTTCTAAAATGTGGTGGTGCCCGTGTCTTACGCGACGAGGCAGCATCAAGTTTGCTGATCGAATGACGATAAATCGATGTAGCAGGCGGGTAATACTAAATTAATTTGCGCCATGGGGTAACGAAGACCGCCCTGCTGAGCTCGTGGCACATCAGTAAAATTGATTAATTAATATATAAATCATAAAGATGGGTGGATCTATGCAGAGCAGTATTCCAGCAGGCGAGGTAAACGGGTCCGTTGAGGAGGCCGTTGCAGCCAATGAAGACACCAGCAAGGCCTTCAAGGTGATGGTGATTGACGACAGCAAGACCATTCGTCGCACCGCCGAGACCTTGCTCAAGAAGGAAGGCTTTGAAGTAATTACGGCTACCGACGGTTTTGAGGCGCTCAGCCTGATAGCTGATCATCAGCCGGATCTGATCCTGCTGGATATCATGATGCCACGCCTGGACGGTTACCAAACCTGTGCGCTGATCAAACATCATCGAGTCTTTATGCACACACCGGTTGTCATGCTTTCCAGCAAGGATGGTTTATTTGATCGTGCCCGGGGACGGGTGGTTGGTTCGGATAACTATATTACCAAGCCGTTCACCCGGGAAGAATTATTGTCAGTAATAGGGCGGCACATCGCCAGGGAAGATTGACACTATGAAGGCCGCGCTTTGGTTGAATATTTCATGAGGCAATACAGATGACATGGATAATGATTGTTGATGACTCGCCGACGGACACGCATCTGTTGAAGAAGATGCTTGAAAAGAATGGTTTCAACATACTGACTGCCTCAGATGCCGGTGAAGGCCTAGAGGTTGCAAGACGCGAACACCCGGACCTGATTCTTATGGATGTGGTGATGCCGGGCCTTAACGGATTTCAGGCGACACGCGAACTCACGTCAGACCCGAGCACTTCGGGTATACCGGTGATTATCGTAACGCGCAAGGATCAGCAGGTTGACCGGGTGTGGGGAATGCGTCAGGGCGCGCGTGACTATGTAACCAAGCCAGTGAAGGAAAGCGCCTTGCTGTCTCTCATTAATGAGGCGCTGGCTGCGTAACCGGTTATGGGGAATACAAAAAATATCAATCCGGTCGCGCTGCTCAAGGGAATAGAAGAATCCTGCCGTAGCTGCGTGGTAGGTTTGCCGCACAAGGCCGAGGTAACGAACGAATGGTCCGGTATTGCTTTTCGGCTTGGTGGCAGCAGCCTGCTTGCACCGATGGATCAGGTCGTTGAAATTCTGGATCTACCGGCATTTTCTGTCGTTCCTCTGTCGCAGCCATGGGTGCGCGGGATCGCCAATATTCGCGGCAAGCTGTTACCGATAATCGACCTTAATGGCTACCTGGGGAATGAACTGACGCGGGTGACTAATAAGACGCGCGTGCTGGTTATCGATTACGAAGGTATCTACTCGGGACTGATTGTAGATGAGGTGATGGGGCTGAAGCACTTTCTGGAAGATGAATATACAGAAGAACAGGCAGATGTAGATAGTTTGCTGGGGCCATATATAGCGCATAGCTACCGCAGGAATGGACAGGTATGGGGTGTATTCAGTTTGTTTGCGCTGGCTGATTCACAGCAATTTTTACAGGCTGCTGTGTAATAAGTTTTTCGGAAAGACAGTAATTATTCAGATATTAATTTTGCAATGTGGACTGATGGGTCAGGAGATAGACCATGAAAACGATGTTTGATGTGAAAAAACCGGGTGCCAGCAACAGAATAAAGGTGCTTACCTTTTTGATGTTGTGTGCAATCTGCGCAATGGCCTGGACATTTGTCAAGGTTGGCAAGCAGGTTGAACTTGATCAGGCGAGGCTGGCCGATGTCGGCGACCAGCTGGTTCTGTCTCAACGTGTAGCAAAGTATGCACTGGCGGCTACCACCGGTGATGCAGATGCCTTTAGCAAGATGCAGGTATCCAAAGACGAGTTTACCGCAATACTGGCTCAACAGATGACTGATTATGGTGATAGCTCCGTGGGGAGCGAAACGCCGGAAAGCATGGCGCTGATTAATCTGGACAATCGCTGGAGTGGCTTTCGTCACAACATTGATGAAGTTCTGGAAGGTCAGTTCCTGATTATGGCCATGACAGAGGCGACCAGCCTGATGAGTGAGGTGATGCCACAGTTGATGGAATATACGCAGGGCATCGTTAATGAGCTCATGAAAAGCGGGGCCAGTGCAGACCAGGTCAGGCTGGCGAGTCACCAGGCGGTGCTGGGTCAGCGTATTGTGAATAGTCTTAATGGCGTTATGACGGGTGTGGGTACTGAGTCTGCTGCAGTTGCCTTTGCTGCAGATACCAAAGAATTTGGTCGCGTACTGGATGGATTTATGCGGGGTACCGGCGGTATTGAGCAATTGAAAGGCCAGACGCTGCAGTCGAATGTTCAGAACATTGCCCTATTATTCAGTCGTGTCAGTGACAATGTCGGGTCTATTGTTGAGAACGCCGAAGAGTTGGTTGGTATTCAGGCGGCAGTGGCAGAGATTACCGGCCAGAGTGAAGCTCTTTTTGAGGCAGCAGACAAGCTGAAAACAGTACTTGTTGAGGGGCAGGATGGTCGATTGGTGTCAAATGAGCTGGCCTATTTCATGGGTGCCGTGGCGCTATTTATTTTTTTGTGGATGGCTTATGAGACTCTGGTTGGACAGCGTAAACGCAGTCAGCTCGTGGAAGCAGAGGGTGCCAGAAACCAGGAAGCAATCATGCGGCTTCTGGATGAGATCGGTGGTCTTGCTGAAGGCGATCTCACGGTTGCTACAACAGTTACCGAAGATTTCACCGGTGCAATTTCAGATTCCATAAACGTCACGGTTGAGTCGTTGCGCGGTCTTGTAAAGACCATTAATGACACCTCTTCACAATTGTCCGGTTCGGTGCAGGAAACCCAGCAGATAGCGAATCAGCTGTCTGTAGCCAGTAAGAGGCAGTCCGAGGATATTGCAGTTGCAGGTGAGGCCATTATTGAGATCTCCGGTTCAATGGAGAATGTTTCAAAAGAAGCGAACGAGTCCTCCAAGGTG
>JAQBDO010000053.1:0-10193 GCA_032124375.1 Gammaproteobacteria bacterium | reverse complement strand
GCAAAAGCTGGCTGATCTTAATCCGGACAGTGCTGAAGCCAAGGTATGGCTTGGTATTGTTTTGAGTACGGATGCCGGTGTGACAGGCGGGCTGGGTGCGCTCGGCAAGGTAAAAGAGGCGCGCAGGCAGCTTGAAGCCGCGGAAAAAATAAATCCTGATGCGTTGAATGGATCGATCTATACCTCGTTGGGATCTCTTTACTATCAGGTGCCGGGATGGCCGATAGGTTTTGGTGATGATGAGAAAGCGGAGACGTACCTGAAAAAAGCGCTGGCAATTAATCCCGATGGAATAGATCCTAATTACTTCTATGGTGATTTCATGCTTGAGGAAGGTAATTACCAGCAAGCCATTAAATACCTTGAGAAGGCGGCTGCGGCACCTCACCGGCCCGGACGTCCACTTGCAGACAAGGGCCGTCAGGCTGAAGTACAGCAGAAGCTGCAACAGGCACGTGAGAAAATTTAGCGACCTGATCTTTCAGGAGTCAGAGAATATGAAGGGTAAACGTATTATCCTGACAGGTGCTGCCGGTGGTATTGGTGCACATTTGGCCAAGCTGCTGTCGGCTGAGGGCGCCAGGTTATGTCTGACGGATATCAATGAGCAGGCTTTGCAAAATGTGCAACAAGAGATCGGTAGTGATGCTGTGTATACGCTGGCTGCGGATATAACCAATGCCAAGGACCGGCAAAAGATTGTCGATGAAACGCTGCGGGAGTTTGGTGGCGTCGATATATTGATTAATGCCGCTGGTATCAATCCGTTTGGTGTATTCGCGAAGCAGGATCCCGGGCTGATTCAGAGAACCATTGAGATTAATACGCTTGCTCCGATGTTGCTTGCGAGGGCTGTGTTGCCCTCGATGCTCGAGCAAAACAGCGGTCAAATTGTCAATATTGGATCAACCTTTGGTAGTATTGGCTTTGCATGGTTTTCTGCCTATTCTGCAAGCAAGTATGCCCTGAGAGGATTTTCACAGGCGCTACGCAGGGAGCTTGCCGACAGCGGTGTCGGCGTGACCTATATCGCACCCAGGGCCGTCAAGACGACGATCAATTCAAGGGAAGTTTATGAGATGGCTGAAGCGGTGAACATGAATATGGACGAGCCGGACGCAGTGGCAAAACAGATAGTAAAAAATATTCTCAAAGGTGAGAAAGAGTGCCATCTTGGATTTCCGGAATCATTATTTGTTCGTATCAATGCTATCTTGCCCGGTCTGGTTGACAGGGCTGTGCGCAAACAAAACCGTGAAGCCAGAAAACATGCAGAAAAAGCCGGCTGATGCAGATTCTTCTGGTCGAGGATGATGTTTTGCTGGCAGATGGGTTGCGAACTGCGCTCAGGCGTGAAGGCTTCTCGGTAAATCATGTGGCGACAGGCAGGGCTGCATTGAGTGCATTCAGTGCAGAAAAGCCTGAAATTGTCATACTGGATCTTGGCTTGCCCGATATGGATGGTCTGGAAGTGCTTGCGCAGTTACGCACTGGCGAGCAGGGACCCCAGGTGCTGATACTGACAGCTCGTGATCGAATCGAGGACAAGGTATCCGGTCTTGATCTGGGTGCTGATGATTACCTGGTCAAGCCATTTGAAATGCCGGAACTGCTGGCAAGGCTGAGAGCGCTTGAACGCAGGACGAATACAGCACAAACCAGTACTATTTCCATTGGTCAGGTAGTGCTTGATACCTTGACGCACAAGGTGAGCGTCGATGGAGCAGAGCTTGATCTTCCGCGGCGAGAATACATGTTGCTGAAGGCTTTAATGGAGAATCCGGGGAGAATTCTCTCCAGAGAAAGTCTTGAGGAGAAGCTCTATGGCTGGGGAGAAGAACTGGCCAGTAATTCGATTGAAGTGCACATCCATCATCTCAGGAAAAAAATCCAGACAGAATTCATCAAAACGGTTCGTGGAGTCGGTTATACGGTCAGCAAGCCGTGAAATCGATACGGACATTCCTGGTTGTGATGCTGATGGCGATCATGACCCTGACTGTCTTTTTGTCTGCGTTGCACGGCTACAGGTCGAGTTTGGAGGAGGTGCAACAGCTGTTTGATTCCGAACTGGTAGATAAGGCACGCTTGCTTGCTATTGCCGGCAATGGCGGGTCGGTAAGAGGAGAAGTCGTCAGCACCTCGGATCAGTATGCATTCCAGGTCTGGCAGGGTGGTGATATTCTACTGCGTTCTGATAATACGCCGCTGACGGCGATTTCGAGCCTGAAAGAGGGTTATCAGGACACGAATTTCAACCGCTATCGCTGGCGGACATTTACCTGGTTTGATCCAGCGCGCGATCGCCGGGCTGTTGCTGCAGAACGCATTGATATCAGAAACACGCTGGCAGATGGCATTATCATGAAGTCGGTATTGCCTGTTATGGCGACATTGCCTGTAGCAGGCTTGTTAATCTGGCTGATAGTGGGGTATGGGCTTTCACCCTTGCGCAATCTTTCAGAGCATCTGCGCAGCAGGCGAGCTGAAGATCTGAGACCGATACCGGAGACGCTGCAGCCTCTCGAGTTGAAACCGGTGATCACTTCTACCAATGATCTTTTCGGCCGTCTTGAGGCATCATTTTCCCGTGAAAGGCAATTCGCCTCTGATGCGGCACATGAGTTACGCACGCCTATCAGTGCGCTCAAGGTGCACCTGCATAATATATCGAAAGGACTGCCAGCCGGGGACCATGACCTGGCTCAGCTGGAAGCGGCCGCTGACCGGATGGGTAGCCTTGTTGATCAAATACTCGCGTTGTACCGCACCGCCCCTGACCAGTATATGGCTCAATTCGGGGATCTTGATCTGTATCAACTTGTTCAGAAAGTTATTATTTCTATTTATGCCCAATTCGAACAGAGGAACATACAGCTGGAGTTGACCGGGAAACACACGATCCTGTACGGCGACCAGTTTACGCTGGAAACACTGGTGAAGAACCTGCTTGATAATGCCTGTAAATATACCCCGGCAGGGGGGCATGTTCGTGTTTCCATAGCTGCAGACAATGCCGGCACAAGGCTGCAGGTTGAAGATTCTGGCCCAGGCGTTTCAGAAGACCAATACCAGCGAATGTTTGATCGTTTTTATCGGGTGGGTGGTGATCAGCATTACTCTGGTGTTATTGGGTGCGGGCTTGGTCTGGCTATTGTCAAACACATTGCCGATCTTTATGGCGCATCAATAGATTTACAGAAATCATCGTTTGAATCAGGATTGGCTGTGTCAGTATTGTTCCCGCAGCAGACCCGGTTCGGGCCTGCGGTAAACAATAACAAGGGTCGATGAAATGATGTCAAGGACATCAAGGTTATCTCTTCAAATTCTGATGCTGCTTGTTTTCAGCCTTGATGCGGTTTCTGTGCTTGCAGACAAGCCAGTCGTTGAGCTGGAAATCCGTGATCATCTGTTCTGGCCGTCAGAGGTGGTTGTGCCGGCCAATACAAAGGTAAAACTGATGGTCTATAACAGGGACCCGACCTCCGAGGAGTTTGAAAGTTACGAGTTAAATCGTGAGAAAGTCATTATGGGTAATCAAAAGGCCGTTATATTTATTGGCCCGTTACTGCCGGGTGCATACCCGTTCTTCGGGGAGTTTCACCCTGAAACTGCGCAAGGAAGAGTGATTGTAGAGTGAAGGTGGAAGGATGCTGTTAAATTCAGTGATCATTGTGTTGCGTGAGGTCCTGGAGGCCTCCCTATTGATTAGTATACTGCTGGCACTCTCGGGTGCGCTCGGTATGTCCCGCCGCTGGATAGTATGGTCGCTGGGTTTCGGCTTGATCGGCGCAATTATTTACAGCTTTGGCGTCACTGTGATTTCAGACTGGTTTGACGGTGTAGGGCAGGAGGTTACCAGTGCCGTCATGCAGATTCTTATATATTGGTTGTTGCTTGCGGCTACTTTTTTGGTGTTACAGAAGCATGGCGTGCACCAGTTGTCTGACAAATTGACTATTCTGGTTATGGCAGCCACGGTAGCGCTTGCTTTCGTTCGGGAAGGCTTTGAGATACTGGTGTATATATACGGTTTTTCAAATGAGTTACCCCGGTTTATGTCGATACTCACAGGTGCAGTAATTGGTGCGAGTATCGGCATCAGCATTGGTGCGTTGATCTATTATTTTGTACGCAGTTTGTCATATTGGCAATCACTGCTGGTGGGCCTTTCCTTGCTGGCCCTGGTGGCCGCCGGGATGCTCTCACAAGCCGTTCTTTTGCTGATTCAGGCGGACTGGTTGCCCTCACAGCTCCCGATCTGGGACAGTTCCGGATGGCTGTCCGAAACCTCAGTAACCGGTCAGCTGCTTTATGCGCTCATTGGCTATGAGGCCACGCCTAGCGCATTGCAAGCAGCGTTTTACTTCGGCGGCTTGATGTTGCTGCTGATTGTTGTGGCGATTGCTATCAAAGTCAGGCGGCAGCGCGGATGTGAAAGTCATATATGAAGTGTTTTTCAGCAAGAACGGGATCCTGGTTGCTTATGCTGAGCCTGTGTATCTTTCATCAAAATCATGCGCGAGCAGATGGTTCGACAATAGACAAGATTTATCATCCCTACGTGCAGCCAGAGGAACGTGAACTGGAGTTCAGATCGATCATTGAAAATAACAGAGACAGCCCACCCGGAGACGGGCGGGTCTATCGTCTTGGCTATGGCCAGTCTTTTAGCGATAGATGGTTTGGTGAGGCCTATCTGATCGGGGTTAAAAATGATGATCAGGCGTTGAGACTCAAAGCCTATGAGTTGGAGGCTTTGTGGCAGCTAACCGAACAGGGAGAATTCTTTGCTGACTGGGGGATGTTGTTCGAACTGGAGAAAAAGCGTTCTGAAGATATCATGGAATTCTCTACTGCGCTGTTAGTCGAAAAAGAATGGGGGCGTTGGATAGGTACTGCAAACATTTATGGCATTTATGAGTTTGGTGATGACATTGACAACGAATTCGAGACGGCACTTGCATTGCAAGCGCGTTATCGTCGTTCCAGAGCGTTTGAGCCGGCAGTCGAATTGTATATGGGACAAGATACGCGAGGCATGGGTCCCGTCATGATGGGTAATTGGGGGCTGGGTGGTGCCCGTCAGTTACGTTGGGAGGGTGGTGTGATTTTTGGACTGGATGGCGACACGCCGGATCAGACGTTCAGGGTGTTGCTCGAGTATGAGTTTTAATCAGTGAGGCAGAAGTCTGCATTATTCGTTTGTAATAACACCATTTAGTTGTTCGCGTAATTTTTCAGTTGCTGAATTGCTTGTTTCTGTGATAATCAGAAGAAAATAGCTGGGTTCTTCATCACGGATGAGATCGATTGCCGCTGTGTAGGAGCGTACTTCGCCGGGGTCCAGTGCTGTGCGTGCTCCAGTCTCTGTTATTGCATCGGATTGTTCAATCTGTGCCATGCCTATCTGAATGCCAACATCGTTAAACAGGATGATTTGAGTTTTTGGGCGCGCGATGGCCAGCGTGTTGTTGTGTAACACAAGGCGATATTCATAAATATTCTTTTTACCGGTTTTTGCCATAGTGAAGATAATGTTGCGAACGTAGGTGTTGTCTACGTTGATAGTTTTGTCATAAACCATGGGGATCAGGCCGGGAATACGCTCCTGGACAAGAATGTCACGCTCACTCCTCGTGGTTTCCAGTTCCTTGCCGAGTTTGCTTGCCAGTGCCTCCTGTTTGCGGAGATCCAGCAACATCTGATGATATTCGGATGATTTCTTTGTCTGGTTTAGAAAAGAAAAAATAAGGACGATACATAACAGGATTGAAATGCCCGCCAGTAATGCCCTGTAGCGTTTGAGCTTGGACTCATATCGATAGGACGACCTTGAGTGGCGTGAAGGTGTGCGTTGCCTGCTTCTTGCCGGTTCAATTGTTGAAACAGAACTTGTCTGGCTTGTAGGCACGTTCCTATTCCTCTGTATTGAGTGCGTAAATGTCGACGGGCGCTATTAATGCGTGCAAACGTAGTTGATAAAATGCAAATATAGTGCCATAAAAATTAGTCAAATAAAAACAGTTACATAAGCTATATTTGTTAGAGGCGGCATTTAACTTGTAAAATATATTGACATTATTGAGCTGGTTGTTGGTAAATAATTCCACAAGCCTGTTTGAAATCGCCTGTATAATAAGCAAGTTATTATATATTGATATTATGAAATATTTCCGGTTGGTCATGATGATTTGTCCCATCGCCGCATCGTGAAGGGCTGGAAGTTCATGTTGTATCAGCATAAGCCGCTAACCAGACTGTAAAAGTAGTGACGTTTATACAACAGGGCCAAAGAATGTTAAACAAAGAAAAACTCCCCGATTATTTAAATGCTGGCTACCGCAGTAGCCAAATCAGTTTGTTGTCTTAGTCCCATGCAATCCTTTCGGATATTTCGTCACTACATACCCGCCTCATTTTTAATATTGGGCGCTACTGAAGGCTTGGTGTTTTACCTGTCATTTTTCGCAGGCGTATACCTCAGGTTCTCGGGTGCTTCACAACCGGTGGCGGAGCATTTCGGCCCTTTGGAGATGAAAGCCCTGACTTTCTCGGGTGTGATGCTCATCAGTATGGTGGCGTTTGGTCTTTATGACCGCGCGTCCTGGTTTATGGACGGTTATTCCAACATGCTATTGCGTGTAATTGCCTGTTTTCTCTTTTCGATATTTCCGTTGAGTGTGCTGTTCTATCTTGCACCGGGGACTGCTCTGTGGCGTGGGGCCACCCTGCTGGTTCTCGCAATAGCGCTGCTGGGGATTATTGGTGTTCGCGCCTTCTTCCTGAAAATTGTTGATCATCGTATTTTCAAGCGGCGAGTCCTGGTGCTTGGTGCGGGCAAGCGGGCGGGCTATATCAAACGACTGAATAACGATGCACCCTTGATGGGCGTTGATATCGTCGGTTTTGTGCATGTGGGTGAGGGTGGTAGCAAGGTTGATGATCCCGCCATTATTCCGTATGACAGGCCGCTACGTGATGTTGCCAGAGAAGGCAAGGTCGATGAAATTGTTTTGGCTGTTGATGACAGGCGCAAGGGTATGCCGGTCACCGACCTGCTGGATTGTAAAATGGAGGGTGTGGATGTAGTAGATCTGCTTACATTTTTTGAACGGGAAACCGGCAAGGTGAAGCTGGATCTGATCAATCCAAGCTGGTTATTTCTGTCTGACGGCTTTCGTGTCAGCACTGTGCGACTGATTGTGAAGCGTGCGTTTGATATTCTCATCAGTATGCTGTTACTGCCGGTCTTTCTTCCCGTTATGGGGTTGGTAGCCTTTGCTGTCTGGTTTGAAAGCCGGGGAATGGAGCCAATCATTTACAAACAAGTCAGGGTTGGTGAGGGTAACGAAAATTTCACCATTTACAAGTTTAGAAGTATGGGAACGAATGCTGAGATAGATGGAGTAGCACGCTGGGCAGAAAAGAATGATATGCGGGTGACACGGGTAGGTAAATTTATTCGCAAGGTCAGGCTGGACGAACTGCCACAGATATTTAATATCCTGAAAGGTGACATGAGTTTCGTAGGGCCTCGTCCGGAGCGCCCTGAATTTGTCAGTCAGCTGGAAAATAAACATACATACTATCGTGAACGTCATCGTGTAAAGCCCGGTCTGACAGGTTGGGCGCAGGTTTGTTATCAGTATGGCGATTCCATTGAAGATGCCTACGAGAAACTTGAGTATGATTTGTATTACGTTAAAAACTACAGTATTTTTCTCGACTTGCTGATCATTATTCAGACAATTCGGGTTGTCCTCGCCGGACAGGGCGCGCATTAAATTGTTACAGTGTTACCTCTTCTGAATGGTTTGTACCCTGAAACTTCCTACACTACTGCAGTGGATTATAGTCATCAATGGCGTTGCAGGTGATTAATGTCGGTTTAACCAGTTATGCACTGGGCTTTGTTGCCTATGTGGTGCTGTGTGGTTTGCTGCTAACGGGCTGGCGGGGCCGTATGCAGGGTGGTTTGCTGCTGCTTGCAGTAATCGTGACCCTGCTGTGGTGTGGGCTGCAGGCAATCTGGGCGGGGTGGGGTGTTACTTCGGTCAGATTGGTGCAGGCCTCGGAGCCGCTGCATTTTGTTGTCTGGGTAGTATTTTTACATGGATTATTAAACAGGGCACAGAAACGTATAGGCCTGCTTGCAGTCCTGATTTATCTGCTTTCAGCAACCCTGTTTGTTGCGCCATTGATTACACCGTACGTTTTTGCTGCTCTATTGCCGGAAGATGTTGCCACAAAATACTACTTTCTCGGGTATGTATTGCTATCGGTTGGCGGGTTGTTTTTGGTTGAAAACCTGTACCGTAATACCCGTCCGGAACAACGTTGGGGAATAAAGTTTCTCTGTCTGGGAATAGGCGGGATGTTTGCCTATGACTTCTTTATGTATGCCCAGGCGTTGTTGTTCAATCAGCTTGATTTGAACCTGTGGGCTGCCCGGGGTGCTGTTTTTATGCTGGTAGCGCCGTTGATCGGTATCTCTGTGGCTCGAAACCCTGATTGGTCAGTGGATGTTTATATATCAAGAGATGCCGCTGCGCATACTACGACTTTACTCTTTGCGGGATGTTATCTGCTGTTTATGGCGGCTGCCGGATATTACCTTCGGGAGTTTGGTGGTGATTGGGGTGTTGTCTTTCAGACAGTTTTTCTGTTTGGTGCTGTCGTGTTGCTTGCGGCGTTGTTGTTTTCGGGAGTGTTACGCGCACGAATCAAGGTGTTTCTGGGGAAACATTTTTTTCGCCACCGCTATGATTACCGCGAGCAGTGGTTACGGTTTACGAATGCCCTGTCACTATGTAAAAAAGAGGCATTGTCATACGAGTGTGTTGTGCGCGCAGTAGCAGAAGTCGTCGATAGCTCGGGTGGGTTGCTGTGGTTGCGTAAAAAAGGTGGATCTTTTGAACAGGTGGCGCATTGGGGAGTCTCCGGGGGGGAGGCGGAGATATTGCCAGCAGACTGTTCGCTGGCAAGGTTTTTGAATGACCGTGAGTGGGTGATTAACCTCGAGGAGTATCGGGCTGATCCTGAGCTTTACTCATATCTGGAACTTCAGGACTGGATTATGGAATTGCCGCGAGCGTGGCTGATTGTGCCGTTACTCGATCAGGGCGAGTTGCTTGGGCTAATGGTTGTTGCGCGTCCACGTGCCAATGTACCGTTTAACTGGGAGTTGCGTGATTTGGTGAAAACGGCGGCGTGCCAGGCGGCGAGTTATCTCGCACAGCTGGAAGCCATGCAGTCGTTGGCTGAAGCGCGTCAGTTTGAGGGATTTCATCGTCTGTCGGCTTTTGTGCTGCATGACATAAAGAATTTGATCGCCCAGCAGTCATTGTTGATAGGCGCAGCATCAGAACACAAGCACAAGCCCGAGTTTATTGATGATGTTGTCGACATTATGGGGCATTCGGTAGAAAAAATGCAGCGACTAATGCAGTTGTTGAAAACCGGGATGCCTGGTGGCAAGCCGGCGACAACGAATCTGGTCGTTATACTGCGGAATGCGGTGAATCATTGCACCGGTGGCAGACCGGCACCTGTGCTTGAGTGTAAGCAGGAAGAGGTATGGGTCACCATGGATGGTGATCGTATGACTTCAGTGATAGAAAACCTTATTCAGAATGCCCAGGATGCAACGGATGACGCAGGTGCGGTGACTGTCAGTCTGGACTGCAAGGGTAATGCAGTCGAGATTCTGATTGAAGATAACGGGTGTGGCATGGATGCAGCATTTGTGCGAGATCGTTTGTTCCGGCCTTTCGATACCACCAAGGGTGATACTGGCATGGGGATTGGCGCTTTTGAATGCAAGGAATATGTAAACAGCCTGAGTGGTGAAATCCAGGTAGAGAGTGAGCCGGGGAGAGGCACCAGAATGCGTGTTATTCTGCCGCTGCATGGATATGAACAATCTTTAAGCGGTGGCTGCGAACATATGGAGTCGATTGGTTGAGCAAAATCAGGAAAACATTGCTGGTGGTAGAGGATGACCCAGGGTTGCAAAAGGCCTTGCGCTGGGCATTCGATGATTTCGATGTGGTGACCGCAGAAGATCGGAAGAGTGCCATTGCACAATTGCGACTCCATGAACCCCCGGTCGTTACGCTTGATCTGGGGTTGCCGCCGGACCCGGGAAGTGCCAGGGAGGGGCTTGCGACGCTGCGGGAGATACTCAG
>JAQBDO010000052.1:0-5965 GCA_032124375.1 Gammaproteobacteria bacterium | reverse complement strand
GACGACATCAACCCTTACCCGAACAGATTACCGATAAGCAAGCATGCAAAATCAAATCTGGGCAGCACTCAAGCAAGGCACTGCTCCAAAAGGCCTCGGTTGGCTCAATAAGCATCGAGTCTTCATCAACCCCGACTACCGGGATCTGCTTAAAACCGCAGGGCTTGACACGATTCAGGGGGTGTTACGTAGCGAGTTGGGAGAGGTAATCAGTACCGATCGCAAGCAGGAAAAAAACGCTGTCAGGCGTATCGAGATTACCTGTCAGGGCAAACCCCGGGTGTTCTACCTGAAACTGTACTGGAACTATCTCTTTGAAAAAATCTGGAACCGGGCTTTCCGGGGTTCCCTCGTGGGTCGGTCTATGGTCCGCGCTGAATACGAAAATCTGGAGAAACTTGCCGGCTGGGGCTTCCGCGTCCCCCAACTGGTTGCCTGGGGCGATCATCGTTTTGCCGGCGGTGTCATCCATGCCTTCATCATTACCGAAGAAATCCCGCAGGCCATGGGCGTGGACTTTCTCGCCAGTGACTGGTTCGATCAGCAGGGCAAGGCCGTCCGTGAACAAAAGAAGGCCGAACTCATCACTGAAGTTGCCCGTGCTGTCAAATGCATGCATGAGCATGGCTTTGAACACCACGACCTGTTCCTGCGTAATATGATGGTCTCGGGGCAGGATATGTCGAAGCTCTATATGATGGACGCACCCCGTGCCTATATCTGGCCAGCCTTTGTCATGCGCAAGCGCCGAAGTTTTGACCTGGCCACACTGGACGCCGCTGCAACAGAGGCCTTCACCCGTAGCCAGCGCATGCGTTTCATGCACATTTACCTGGGACACCAGCGCCTGACTGACGCTGACAAGCGGCTCATCCGGCAGGTCCTGAAACAGGCCAAACCGATGCGAAAGCGCCAGGTCAAACGTCTGGAACGCAGCATCGCGGTCGATGAGAACGGAAAACCCACCAGTTACTGATTCAGAACACCGGTATTTGCCCGAAATAGCACGGCAGCACACCATCCCCATGGTCATGCTGGTTGAAAATGCGCCCAACTTTGTGAATGATGGCGGCCTCAATCAGGTCATTTTCGTATTTTAGAGGCAGTTATGGGTAGTTCGGCAACTGACGAAGCAGTAAAAAATTCAGTAAAAACAAAGCTGGATAGTGGCAAAAAGAAAGCTGCCAAACCCCGCGCCACACCACCAGAAAAGAAGAAAGCGACGAGCCGCAAAAAAGCCGTTACGACAAAAAAGGTGGCTGCCAAAAAGAAAACCGTGAAAAAGAAAGCCCCCCGCAAGAAGGCCGCGACCAAAGCCGTGGGCAAATCCGTTAATACAGCGGAAACGCATGCTGACGCAAGCCCAACGACCCCGGCAACACCTGATCACACCGGTACCACAGCTGCTATAGAGGGTGACTCCAGATCCCTGTCATGGATGGCTGCGCAGGCAGCCAGCGCATTGAGGGCGGTTAAGGCCCATCAAAGCGAACGTGCCCAGGTATTAATAGCCAACGCTGAAATCACGCCCGCCACCCCTGTCAGACCGCGCAAGGACACCCGCTCCACGATCGGAGCAGGCGTGTCTGAAACACCGAAAGACACGGCAGCTGAGCAGTCATTAACACCGGCAACAACCATACAAACAGCACAGGCCGAACCAGCCGGGGAAAAAGCACAATCTCTGGCTGCATCAGCATCGCTCGAGATAAAGCAAGACACGCACAAGGCACCAGAGCCGGCGAAAGAAGTAGCAAAGACATCCCCTGCAAAAGAACTGCCTGCAGCACAAAAAGAAGCGAAACCCGCCAGCGCACCGGAACCGGACGAAGCCGTAGGTGAACAGGCGGCGAAAGCAGCACCAGCAAAAGTCATCACTGCAGCAGCAGTGCCCGCCGCTGCTGCGCAGCCAGAGCCCACAGTGAACATCGAACAGGAAAAAACACCAGGCCCACCCGCTCATGTCATCGCGAACACGAAGACATCCGGCAGCAAACGATCCATCCGCCCGATGTTGTTAACCGGACTCATTATTCTGGTCGGAATACTGGGCGCTCGCGCCTGGCTGGGTGGCACCGACACTACCGCTGACATAGCAACTGTTCAGGACAGTACCGCAACAAAACAGCTCTCCCCTGCAGCTGCGAAACCACAACACGACGCCACCTCTGTGGTAACTATTAAGCCAGCCGACAAACCAGCCGACAAACCGGCAGCGAACACGACAGAAACTGATGACTGGGCACCCACTATATACACGGAGTGGCCGGAACCAACCGCTAGTCAGGAACCCAGCCAGACGGTCGACACAACGACACCGTCACCAGTGCCTAATGAGATAGTGGTTACCGAGACCCGGCAGGTACAGACGACGCCGCAGGTCAGCCGACCAGCTGCACCACAACCAGGTTACTATGCGCCCGGTTATGGATATGGCTATGGTAATTATCAGCAACAACCGGCGCGACAGCAGCCTTACTACCAACCGGCGTATGCGCGGCCATCGTATTCACAACAATGACGGGGCGAACTGTCGTTAATGCAACCGCTTTGAATTGCTCACCACCTGTAACTGCGATCGATTCAAAACCACGTCAGCGACCACGCCACGGTGGTCAGACAACACATCAGACAGCACATGATAACTGCTGAATTCCAGCTCCCCGGACAACAGTATCCAGTCCAGGCGTTTACCACTAAAAGGGAACGTCTCCAGCCCCTGGCTATCCGGACTGTACGCCGTCAACGCCAGCTCATCGCTTATCAAGCGAACGCTTGAGTCCTCGTGATGCCAGTCGGTATTGAAGTCGCCCATAACAATCATTGGATGCCCCCGATACTTCATTAGGGCTATCAACTCACGGGCCTGTTGACGACGGGTAGATTCACTGGAAAAGTCCAGATGCACTGAAACGACATCAACCTGCACAGTCGGCTGCCCGGGCCAGTCGATCGTCGAGACAACGAAACCCTTTGGTATCATCGACAGTGATGGATCAAAAGTAATCGCCTGCGGTTGTTGTAACTCGACACTGGAGAGCAGCGCCGTGCCATAGGTCAGGCCGATAGCATCGACCTGCTGGCCATTAACAGCCCATGAATGCGCACTGCGCTCTGCCAGATAGGCAACATGATTGAAGTTACCACTCCAGAAAGAAGGGCCGTCCGCTTCCTGCAAGGCCACCACATCTGCTTGCTGCAGGTTTAACATCACGGCGATGGCATCAAGGTTAGCCAGCGTTGTGTCTGTCGCCTGTAATAACTGGTGAAAACTGTTACCGCGACCGTGAGCCATATTCAGCGTCATGACCTTCAGACCGGCGTCAGCGCCGCTGACAGGGTATGCCTGCCCTTCATCGGATAGCCCGAATGACTGGATATCCGGGACACTACGCAGCTCGACCGAGGCACAGGCCGGCAATGAGACCAAAGACAGCAAGAGACCGGCCCGCAGCACACGCGACCATGCCGCGGTGGAAAGCTGTTTTATATCAGGCATGACATCAAGGTGCCGTGTATTCATTACGGAGACGATAAACCGCCAGCTCGGTGTTCAACCATTCGCTCGACGGCTGCTGCTTGCCCTGCCTGGTGGTCACCAGATATGGCTTTCTCGTCATCAGGCTGGCGGTTGCACAGAGCTCGATAAATTCCTCGGGCGTATCAATCTCGTCTTTAAAATGCTGATACTTCTTGTTGATATGTGCAGCTGCATCGGTGCCGTTGTAGCTGGAAAAGTTTCTCTCAAAGGTCACATCTGATTCCTTCACATAGGTAATCAGGTACTGAACGGTCGCATCCAGGTCCTCTGCTTGCCGGGCAGCCATAGCCCGGGGGGCAATCATAATCAACAACATTGCTGCCAACAGCAGCAACTGCCAATGAAACGCTTGTGCCGGATGGTATTGCTCCCGGGCCACTGCAGAGCGTAGCGGTCGCTGGCCTGATCTTCTTCCATTCAGTGTCATAATTATAACTCCCTGCTGTTTTCAAGCTCCGCGAATTATCAGTGAATACAGCGGTTTGTAACAGGACTCTACGCGCCAAACTGTTATCCACAGATACAGTTCAAAACCGCTTGAACTCATTCTACAACAGACAGGAGAGGTCAGCCTTGCCGCCCAACCCCTTCTATATGTCGTTAGTATATTTAAACAAAATTTTCTTAATTCACAACAACACACAGCGGTAGCAGCAATCCGGTGAACCGTATTACTGGAGTCTCAACAACGATGTCCGCTGCAACGGCATTTTTTATCGGCGCCATTCGAACTCCTGCAATGGTGGAGCCTGATCGCCACAGTCCAGGCATTCCACCTTGACCCGAATATCCCGGATGTTACTTTGCTGCGAATTCACAGACTGCCCCAACCCGCCCTCGCGGTTACTGCCTGAAGCATCAACACCACCCAGCTCCAGCCATTCACCCAGCCTGCCGCGCACCACTGTGCCGGCACTTTGAGTATCGATAACACCGCGCCGCTGACCGGGCTTGTCATCATGTTGCACAATCTCCAGTGTCACCTCACCTCCCTGTAACCGCGGCACCACATAAAATCCACTGGTGACATCCTGCAGTTGCGTTGATCGTTGTACAGTGGGCACACCACGATCATAGTAACGTTGCGTGGTCTGTAACGGTATCCTGGTGCCACTGTTGATATAGGCCGGTCGGCCTTCAAGTGCCTGCACCTGGTATCGGGAAGTCTGCGCACCTTGCACAGTGCTGTCATGGAGCCTGATATGCGCGCGCGCGCTGTCGACAGTATGCCCGGGTGAATTAACACTGACGCGGCTATCACCGGCCTTGATATCGGCACCGGCACGATAACCGGAGGAACTGCCTGTCACATCAGCCTGGCTTCCCACCGTAATCAATAACCGCTGCGGCGGTCGATCAAGGCTCAGCAACAATTGCCTGATCTCTTCAACCCGCGCCGGTGATGCCTTGATCAGCAGCTTGTTTCCCATGCCGGTGACCGTTCCGTCCGCACCTGCAAAAGGCTGAATAACAGGCAGAATTTCCTCGAGGGGACGTGCCTTCAGTTCAATAACTTCGATGCGATAATCCGCTAACACCGACATGCTGTTCGACAGGCAAAACAGACCAATACACAGATTTATTGCGGCTCGTAACCACATAAAAAACCCTCCTTGCCAAAACCGTTTTCATCATGTCAGAACAAACAAACTATTAACACCCTTGCACAAATCCGGATGCTAGAATTAACGTCTGACTTCCATACCCACCACCTCTCAGGGAGAAGCATCACATGACCACCATAGGTACCCCGCTATCGACCACCGCCACGCGTGTTCTGTTGTGCGGTGGCGGCGAACTCGGCAAGGAAGTCGTCATCGAACTGCAGCGCCTCGGCGTTGAAGTAATCGTGGTTGATCGTTATGACAACGCACCCGCCATGCAGGTTGCACACCGCAGCCACACGCTGTCCATGCTGGACGGCACAGCATTGCGCACCGTCATAGAAAAAGAGCGGCCGGATTTCATCGTCCCGGAAATAGAAGCCATTGCAACAGATACGCTGCTGCAACTTGAAAATGAAGGATATACCGTCATCCCGACGGCACGTGCAGCACAGTTAACCATGAACCGTGAGGGCATCCGACGCCTCGCCGCTGAAGAACTCAACATACAGACCTCACCGTTTCGTTTCGCTTCCACCAAAGATGAGTTCAACGCAGCAGTTAACGCAATCGGTCTGCCTTGCGTGGTAAAACCCATCATGAGCTCGTCGGGCAAGGGACAGAGTACCATCAAGACAGCTGCCGATATCAATCCCGCCTGGGAGTACGCACAGGAAGGTGGCCGCAGCGGTGCCGGCAAGGTCATCGTTGAAGGTTTTGTCGACTTTGATTACGAGATCACCCAGCTCACCGTCCGCCATGCCGCTGGCACCAGCTTCTGTGAGCCTATTGGCCACATACAGGTAGACGGCGATTACCG
>JAQBDO010000051.1:0-4936 GCA_032124375.1 Gammaproteobacteria bacterium | reverse complement strand
AAACTTGACACCGATACACTGCGTGGCTCTCTGTTAACGATCAATGGGGTGGGTCCCGAGACAGCTGATGATATATTGCTGTACGCGTTTGAGCGGCCGGTGTTTGTTATCGATGCCTATACGCGCCGCCTGTTTTCCAGGCTGGGGTTTATTGCCGGCGATGAGGCGTATGAGGACTTGCGATTGGCGTGTGAAGACAGGCTCGCTCCGGATGCCGGCTTGTACAATGAGTTTCATGCACTCATCGTGTTGCATGCCAAGACAGTTTGTCGGGTGCGTCCCCTGTGTAGAGATTGTGTGCTGCGTCCGGACTGCCCGGCGGGCAGGGACTGGCGGGGATGATTGCTGCTGTGAGGTCAAAAATGGCGAAAACAGATCAGTAGTTCTGTAGTTGTTTGTTATTAGTCGCTTATTTTATTTTTGGTCAGGGTTTTGGGTCGCTACTCGAAGTGATAAGCGGTCCCTTCAGGATGCCATTTTAGTGCCCAGAGTATAGTATTCAAGGGTAGCTGAAAAAAAGATAGCATGACAACCGGCGCCAGATAAACCGGGTGTTCATAACAACAACTATAATGCAGGGTACGAATTAAGTATTTTCAATGCGAAAACCAATAACAAAAATTGCGGAGCCGACGGGTTTCTTGCTGTCTTTCAGTGTCATATTTGGGCTGTTGGTATTCAGCCATTGGCTGCATGCAGCGCCGCCTGCAGAATCAACGCGCGTTATCCCGTCAAGCTATATTGTCGTATTCCATGATGATGTGGATACAGACGCAACAGTCAATGAACTAAAAGGCCGGTTCAATTTATCCGTGGGTTTTCGCTACCATTATGCCTTGCGTGGCATGTCCGTGAAGATGCCGGAGAAGCTTCTGGCCAAACTCGCTGCGGATCCCCGGGTTGCCTATATAGAGCCCGATGTCATTGTCAGCATTAATGCGCAAATATTGCCAACAGGTGTTGACCGTATCAACGCCGATCTTGATCCGACCGCAAAGCTTGATGGTGTCAATGATGCGATGAATGTGGACATCGCCATTCTTGATACCGGCATCGATCTCGATCACCCGGATCTGAATGTTTTCAAGTACGCCTACTGCCAGCCTCGGGGAGCTAAATATAACTGTGCTGAAGGTGATGCAAACGCCAATGATGTAAACAGCCATGGCACCCATGTCGCCGGGATTGCCGCCGCCATTGATAATGGCTCGGGTGTCGTCGGTGTGGCACCCGGCGCCCGGTTATGGGCGGTCAAGGTGCTGGATGATAATGGGGAGGGTCCAGTCTCTCTTGTTATTGCCGGTGTGGACTATGTCGCGGGGCATGCTAATGAGATTGAAGTTGCGAACATGAGCCTGACTGGAGATGGAACATATGCACCACTCGACACGGCAATCACTAACGCCGTCAATGCCGGTGTTGTTTTTACCCTCGCGGCGGGCAACAGCAGCAAGGATGTTTCACTGGTCTTCCCGGCAGGTCACCCGAACGCGATCACTGTGTCGGCCCTGGAAGACTATGACGGCAAGCCCGGCGGGGTCTCGGGTAATGCGCAGGATGATACCTTTGCCGGTTTCAGCAACCGTGGTTCGGGCGTCGATATCATGGCGCCCGGGGTCACTATTCGTTCTACTGTTCCAGGTGGAGGCCTTGGTAATAAGACTGGCACCAGCATGGCGTCGCCCCACGTCGCGGGCGCCGCCGCCCTTTATCTCTTGCAGAATCCAGGCGCCAGTCCGGCTACTGTCAAGGCGGCCTTGTTGGCTGCCGGTGATATGACACCCTGTGCGAACAGTGCCAACGGAACCTGCGCCGATGATCCCGATGGCATCCAGGAGCCCCTGTTGATGTTACAGCCGGAGGGTTGTGATGATGGCGATGGGGATGGCGTCTGTGATGATGTGGATAACTGCCTGTTGACCGCCAACCCGGGTCAGGAAGATACAGATGGTGACGGCATCGGTGACGCTTGCGATAGCTGTCCGTTGGTTGACAATAATAGTGCCGTCGATACAGATGGAGATGGGCTGACAGATTTCGAGGAATGCCTGCTGGGAACAGATGCGCTGGACGGTGATACCGATAACGACACCCTGTCTGATTATGATGAAGACCGGGTGTATGGTACGGAGCCGCTCTTGGTCGATACCGATGGCGATGGTTTCGATGATGGTATGGAAGTGATCTACGGCAGTGATCCGTTGCAGGGTAGTAGTACGCCAGCTGATAATATAAACAACGATGGTGATATAAACGGCGATAGCATGATAAACGTGGTGGACATATTGCTTGCTACCCGCATGGTGCTGGGCGAACTGGTACCGACGCCCGGGCAGCGGGTGAGTGTTGACATGGTACCGGATGGGGTGATTAATGCGGGTGACCTGGTAAGAATTCAGCGTCTGGCACTGGGATTGTAGATCGTAAGTATTTACAGGAATTGGTAGCAAGCGCTTTGCAGGTTCAGCACACCCTGCACATCATTGTTTTCAGGTATATAATCAGGACCATGCACATGTATCCAAGGGTTTTACCTGCAACCTTCATACTGGCCGCTGTCATGGTGATGTTTATGTCACCGGCCATCGCTGAGGAAGCACCGGTTGCTGCACTGGAGTCCGGGATGGTTAATCCCGGCTATGCCGAGAAACCGGACTGGTTCGCTAATTCCTTTCTTGATATCCGTGAAGATCTTGCAGAAGCAGCGAGCGCTGACAAGCGTGTGGTGCTGTATTTCTATCAGGATGGTTGCCCCTATTGCAAGAAATTGCTCGATACCAACTTTGCAATACAGGAAACAGAAGAAAAAACACGCAAGCATTATAACGTGGTGGCCATCAATCTATGGGGTGACCGGGAAGTCACCGATTTTGAGGGTAATGAGACGACAGAAAAGCAATTCGCAAAGTCATTGCGCGTTATGTTCACGCCAACATTGTTGTTTCTCGATGAGCGAGGTGATGTGACGCTCAGGGTGAACGGTTATTACCCGCCACACAAGTTCAATGCGGCACTCGATTACGGCATAAATCATGATGGCAGTGCCCCGACATTCCGTGAATACTTTGCAAGCATAGCGCCAGCCGCAGCCATCGGTGTTCTGCACGCTGATCCTGCCTGGTTGCCGGTAACTGGCGCACTCGACAAGCGTGGCGGCAAGCCGTTACTGGTGTTGTTCGAACAGAAGGAGTGCGCACCCTGTGACGAGTTGCATCTGGATATCCTGGCACGGCCGGAGAGCAGGGAACAGCTGGACAGGTTTGATGTGGTTTTACTGGATATGTGGTCGACGGATCCTGTCAGGCGTCCGGATGGCAAGACCACCAGTGTTGCTCAATGGGCGAGTGATTTGAATGTGCAGTATGCGCCGTCACTGGTGTTCTTTGACGGTCAGGGAGTGGAAGTGTTCAGGACAGAGGCTTACCTGAAATCATTTCATGTGCAGTCTTCCATGGACTATGTCGCGTCAGCTGCCTATCTGGAACAGCCCAGTTTCCAGCGTTTTATTTCTGCGCGTGCAGCGGCCCTGGAGGCGCAGGGCATACACGTGGATCTTATGGAATAAACGCATAGCTAAACTATCTGCAGGATGCGCCGGGCGAAGCGCAGCGTTTTGCGATTGCTGCGTTTCGTTTTACTCAGCACATCCTGCGCATTGCTCGATACTACAGCATTTCGTCAAGGGTAAATTGCCTGCCCGTTATGCCCCGGCTTTCCGGCCCGGCCAGATAGAGAAAGGCGCGGGTGACATCCTCGGGAGATTTGAGCGTGCTGCTGTCTTCCGCCGGGTAGGCAATGCGGCGCAAGGCGGTATGCACGGGTCCGGTATCGATGCTGTTGACGCGTATCGGGGTATTGGATTCCAGTTCTTCTGCAAGTGTTTGCATAAAAATTTCCATGCCTGCCTTGGCAACGCCGTAGGCACCCCAGTAGGCCTTGCCCTTGCGTCCGACGGCATCGGAGGTAAAGACAATGCTGGCATCCTTGCTGGCATTCAACAGCCCGAGACAGGCTGTCGTCATCAGGTAGGGGGCATTCAGATTGGCTTGCAGGGTCTGAAACCAGAGCTCGTTATCGAAGTTGGAGAAGGGTACCAGTGCGCCCAGCTGGGCTGCATTGTGTACCAGTCCATCCAAATGGCCGAATTCGTTTTCCAGCGTTATTGCCAGCCGGGTGTAATCGTCCGGTCCCGCCCCTTGCAAGTCCATCGGGTAGATGGCCGGTTCAGGATGGCCTGCTGCCAGAATAGCATCATAGGTTTGTTCCAGCCCTGCGACGTCGCGATCCAGCAGGATGGTCGTTGCGCCATGTGCTGCCATTGCTTTTACCACGGCCTGTCCAATGCCATTGGCGGCCCCGGTAACCAGGATTATCCGCTCCTGTAACAGGTTGGCTGGCGGGGTTCGGTTGTTGAGTGACTTAGCTGTGCTGTTCATAGGTGGTGCGAATTATACCGGTGTTTACAACGGATGGCTTGAGCTCATGGGATATAACAAAGCCCGCAAAGCAGGCTGAGGCGATGCCTGGATTATGGGCGTTGTGCAGGATGTCGGGAACAGGGCTGTCAGTGCTGTTCCGCTAACTGTTCGTGGTTACCGGGAGTGTCAACCGGTACTTCTACGAGTCTGGCCGAGCGTTCAATCGGTTCCAGACCGGGTGGGTCCTTCCTGGCCGTGACGCCCAGCTCCGTGAATTTTTTTGCACCCGGCAAAATGCGTGAATCATAGGAGCTTATTGCCTGGTTATAGGCACTGACACTGTTGTCAAGGCTACGCCCCAGCTTTGACAGGTGTTCGGCAAAAGTGGCGAGACGGCCATACAGGTCTTGCCCGACCTCGCGAATTACCTCTGCATTTTCTGCCAGAACTTCCTGGCGCCAGCCATAAGCCACTGCACGTAGCAAGGCGACGAAACTGGTCGGGGTGGCGAGGATGAC